>JAJCZG010000014.1 GCA_029262475.1 Deltaproteobacteria bacterium | reverse complement strand
GAGTTCGACGGAACTCCTGTGGAATTTAAGAGATGGAAGAAAGAACGTATCTAACAGGTTTTTTTAAGGCTTACTCTTAAGCCATTTTTATATCACTCAATAACAGAGGTCTTTTATTATGCAAGCAGTAATACTCGCAGCGGGATTCGGCAGTAGACTTGGAAAGATGAGCGGCGGACTGCCCAAATGTCTACTTGAGGTGGGCGGAAGAACACTGATCGAACACCAGTTAGATGCCCTCTCGGACGCCGGCGTTGGAAAGGTGCTCGTCGTAATTGGCCACCAGGCCGATAAGGTAAGGGAACTCCTAGGGGACCGCGTAGAATACGTTGAAAACAGGATCTATGCTGAGACGAACAGCCTCTACTCGCTATGGCTCGCCAGGGACTGGGTCAAGGGCCCCTTCGTCCTCATGAACTGCGACCTCCTCTTTCACCCGTCTATCCTCGACCGCCTCATTGCAAGGGGAGGAAACGCCCTCGTCTTCGATTCCACAGCCACCAAGGGGCAGGAACAGACGAAGGTTGCCGTACAGGAGGGCAGGGTGGTTGATCTTGGCAAAGACCTCCCCCCGGAGATGGCTAGGGGCGAGAGCCTGGGCTTACTTCGCTTTAATGAGCGAGGGGCCGAGGCGCTCTTCAAGAGGGCGGACTCGCTTATTAAGAACGGCGCCGAGAAGAGCTGGGTAATAGAGGCTATAAGGGCCGCCTGCAACGACGAAAATATCAAGGCAATTAATATCGCCGGAGAGCCGTGGGTAGAGATAGACTTTCCAAACGACCTGGACCTGGCCAGAAAAGAGGTATGGCCGGCAATACACAAAATGAAGTGGAAGAAGACGATACACTGGAGGAAGACAAAGTACCTGATCTTTTTATTTATATTGGCTGCGGTCGCCCTGGGAGGCCTCTCTATCGGCCACTACTCGCCCTTCGGAAAGAAGAAGAACGTTATCTGGCAGAGCGAGGAGCCGTATCAAGCTCGAGAGGTCTTCTTGAAATTACCGACCGGCCGCCAGAAGTGGTGGATTGGGTCGAAAGGAGATAACCTTCACGTATTATTAAACGGCCCGACCTCCGTTAAGGTGGAGGTACGCCTCCTTATGCCTACCGGCACCGTAGGGCCTCAAAAATACGTTACCGAGGTCATCATCGACGGTGAGCCATATACCTGGGAGGGCTTTAAGGCGACACCCGACACTGACGCTTTAATAGAAGGGTTCGTAGTCGGGGACAGGGATAAGATTAGATTCGATCTAACCGGCGGAGCCCATACCATAGAAGTAGGTCTTCTTGCCGGGCACAGCGAGAGCTTTCTCGGGCGCATAAGCTACCCCGAGCCCATCGACCCTGAGGGGCCGGAAGATAGCGAGCAGTAGGTTAAAGGGCGCTACGCATGAAGAGGGGGGGGTACCCCCCCTCTTCATGCGTGCCTATTTTCACTCCGACTCTACCATACCCGTCTTCTTTTTAACTTCAAAAGAAGGCATCTTCTCCGGCGAAAACCCACCCTCATCTACGCCCGTTACATCCCCCTTTACCACATCTAAATCGTGAACCACAACCTCGTTGAGCCTCGTATCCATGCCCTTAGCATCAAAACTTCCTTCTACCTTACCGGTACTTCGTTCGTAGCCTGTTTTTTGGTCAGCGCCTTTATTTTCCCCCTTGTAGCCGCTAAAAAATATCGCCAGCATAATTACGACTACGCATACTATTAAAGCTGTTATCGTCTTTCCGCTCATGGTCTCTCCCCTTATATTTCAACTATTACTTCGCTTCAATTGCTAATGGCGCTTCGCCCGTTCAGCGGTCAGCTCCAGGGCCGGGTGCCGGAGTATAACATTCCCGTTCAACTCTATTATAGGGTAAAAAGAGCCGTAAAGTGAAGGGGCTTAATAAAAACCTTGTGCACTTAACGCTCGAAGGGTACTATCCAGGATACCAATTAACCTTTCACTTTACAGAAGACGACGCTTGAAACACCGGAGGCCGCTGGGAGGCGGGGAGATAAGAAGGAAGATGCGCGGTAAAGAGACGCTTAATATCGACGGGGTCGGCCCTGTACTCTTTGAGAGCAGCCGTAAGGCCCGGCACATGAATATCACCGTAAAACCCTTCAGGGGCGTTAGAGTGGCCGTGCCTTACGGCGTACCTCTCAGGATAGCTAAAGCGTTCGCGCGTGCTAAAACCGACTGGATAAGTAAACACCAGGGCCGCATTAGAGAAGTGGAGCTTGAGCGTAACACCCACCTCGCACACTCAGCGGAGATCGACTGGAAGGCCGCTAGAGAGCTCCTTACCGGACGCCTTACGGCCCTATCGGAGAGACACGGTCTTCCTTATAACCGCCTCTCCATCCGTAACCAGAAGACGCGCTGGGGAAGCTGCTCGTTAAAGAAAAATATTAGCCTTAATGTTGAACTCGTAACACTGCCGGAAGAGCTTATGGATTACGTTTTAATTCACGAGCTCGTCCACACCAGAGTACATAGCCACGGCAAGGCATTTTGGGCAAAGCTAACCGGTTACGTACCCGAAGCGCGACTCCTGGACGCAGAGCTAAAAAATCATCGTATACTTAACAGGTCTCGCAGGTAATGGCCACGAATCTCGCGCAGACTCTCAGGCCGGGTGACGCAGGGCGAAGAGGATACAGTTGCAAGCGAGTTGGGTTATGATGGCTAATGACGCTCCGGGGTGAAGAAGAAGCATCTAATATTTTAGAGAGCCGCAGAGAAATTAATCTTCCTTTCCTACCTTTCCCCTTAGCTTCTTTGTGGAACTGCGTGCCTTCTTCTCATCGAGGCGTTTTGCTTTTTTGGCCTTCGAGACCCTCGTCTTAACCCTGGGCTTTGGGCGTTCTAAGGCCTTCTTTATGAGGCCAACAAGTTTCGAAAGCGCGTCAGCCCTGTTAAGCTCCCTCTTCCTCGACCCCGTGGAAGAGATCATAAGAACCCCTTCCCTGGAGACCCTGCTCCCGCCAAGGCTCATGAGTCGATCCTTTATACTTAACGGAAGACTTGACGCCGGTATGTCGAAGCGGAGTTGAACGCCGGTGGAGACCTTATTTACGTGCTGCCCGCCGGGGCCGCCGCTCCGGATGAACTCCTCGCTAATCTCACTCTCCAGGATAAAAATATCTTCTGATATGCGTATCATCCTATGAGTTTACGACTTACAAGCTCTCTGCTCAAGCGTAATCTTCGATTGTTCAATCGGTGAGCCGACAGGGCCTACTCTACTACCGCCCTTATTTCTTCCCTTCTCCAGGTAATGTATCCGTAAAGAGAAAAGACAGTTAAAACGGAAAAGAGCAGGACCTGAGCATAGAGGCCAATCATCATGTCTATTACGATCCATCCGGCATTGCCAATAGCAAAGAAGATGAAGCAGCGTTTATCCTTTCGTATGTTAAGCATGACGCCAATAAGGCTTAGGGCGGCGATTACCCATGTTGCAATTGAGAAGAGATCCATGTCGAGCGTAGCTCCTTATTTTTATAAAAACATTACCGGTATGTGTTCATAATAGTGGGCCGGTCTCTACCCCTGATGCTATCATAATTATATAAGTATTTCGACACAAGCCCCGCCCTCTTCGTCTCCATCTATACCCAGGACGCATAATAAGAGCCTCCGGATAGAAACCGGGGCTTTTACCTGCGTATAATCTTTGATGAATACGGCGCGTTACTCGGAGAGGAAAAATTCCCTTAACGGAAAAACGGATATGAACCAACTGGAGCGTTCGGATGCATTACTGGAAGGCTTGGGTGATTGGGTATACTCCCCGGTCAAGCCCGATTTGCCTTCGGCAAAGGGCTTCGAATTTACAAGTAAACACAAAAAAGGGCTACGACATAAGCCGTAACCCTTTGATTTTATTTGGCTTCCAGGGAGGGATTCGAACCCCCGACAAGGTGATTAACAGTCGTATATTAATAAGGGCAGGACCATTTACCGTACGTTGCTATTTCATTACGAAATTAGCCATTTCAGAAGAGAGCCTTTACCGTACGTTACCGTATATTACCGAGCATTCACTATACAATTTACTATACAGTCGCAACTTGACCTCTCTTTGTCAGAGCGAATGCCGATTACATCCGTTAATCAACAGAAACCAATTTACTACAGGTGCGCAGTACACCTACAAACAAACCCCTTAGAGTAGGGTTGAGGGTTATCTATTACCGTCAGAAACCAACTCCACCATAGGCCTATGGGCCTATCTTCACTCCCCAATCAATCTGAGTTGCCCTACAATGAATCGCTTGGTACGGATCCGCTTGCCATGTTGGAATGGGGAGGGGTAAATACACACCGTGCCTGATTAGAACGTCTTTTGTATCTTCATTAAGAATTTACTATAACTTCGCACTGGTCTCATCTCGGGCAGGTGATCAACTGGATCCGGTCATTGGAAACCACCATGCCTGAGGGTGCCCCGTCCATCTTATCAATAATTATGGAATTCTCCTTGGTTGAGTGTACTAAAAATACTGAATCAATACACAATGTGTCTTTTGACGTACCTATGCTTGCGTGCGGAAGTAGTTCTTTCAGGATATCTGCATTAGGAATGTCGTCTTTCGCTAGGCAAATGGAAATAGATGCTGGCCTTCCACCGCCCCAAGTTCTACCGAGGTTAGGATATATCTTTGTAGTGTACAGTGTGGCAAAGATCACATAAGTGATAAGAAGTGCAGCAGCACCTTCTGTAATTCCGATAAGGCGGATTCCCCTATTTTGAGAATTCAGGATACCATCAAGGTCAAACACTGCAGCAGTGACGGAGAGACTATAAAATACGCCTGCAATCAATCCGCTCCATAACAAAAGGTTAGTAGAAGGGAGCTGCTGGGAAAGTGCAGGATCCCAAAGGTAGATGACTGTCTTTGTGGCAAAAAACAATGCAATGAAAGCAGATGGCATTATTAACCAGCATAGTGGAAGTAAGTATAGCCACACCTTGGGGCTCATCTCGTAGTTTTTCTGTTTTTTGGGCAGTACTGTGTTCTGTTCGCCATTTGCTTGACGTGTCACCTTTCTTTGCATTACTTCTTCAGTGAAAGCACAGGAGGAATCTAGAAATTTAAATCTTAGTCCATTCGCAACAAAGTTCTGAAAGCCATGCGGCATGAACTCCGGTTTACTAAATAAACGACCCCACCTCCGCTTTGTCAGGCCAAAGAATTTCCTATAAATCAACTGCAGAATCCCGGCAACGAGAAACAAGCCTATTCCTGCGTAGAATAATTGGCGGGTGGACAGTGAAATACCAAAGGTCGCATCTATCGGGAAATGGATCACCCACGCAATGCACCAGACTAACAAAAGCAGAGAGAATAGAGTTCCGATGATTAAAAACAGTATACTAAGAAACATGAGTGGCAAGATCGGCATAATCTGCAGAGCACTCAATTTAGCGTTTTCCCGAATGCTACGAGAAGTCCATACGACATAGGTTGCAAGGATGGCTAGTAAAATCGCTGGTATCATGCCAGCCTTCAGCACGACCTGATAGTCGATGAAATGTGACGGTACATTGAGGCGCGAGAAGTGTACATGAACCGCAGAAAACCCCATCAGCGCGGTCAAAGTACCAGCGATTCCAGCGAGCTTTAGTAACGACTCAATCTTTGCAAAAATGGATTTTTGGGTTTCAGTTTGTTGTTCGTGCGGTTGTTTCGCTCCTCTTCTGCGGGAGCGGGGCCAATAGACGATATGCCTTCTGCATCTGTGTCTGTCATTTTGGATATCCCGAAATTAAGTGACTAAGTCTATTGTCTATATTAAATTCTGTGATACTTGTTTAATTCTAACAATAATTATAACGTCTGTATAAGGCGAATCATAATCAATCTACTCTGGTGTGTAAATTTAATTATAGATAAATTACAACAGCATACAGGTTAAGCCAAGTCAATCTGCTGTATCCATTGAATTACAGTAGTAATAAACATCTACTAAGAGCATACCATGAGTGCAGAGTACAGGAAGGAAGCCGCAGTTTATCAGAGAGTCTTTATATTCTCAGGCGTGTTGTTGGCCGGGGAGTTGACTATCGTCGAGACCTCGTATGAACTCATCAATGATGGTTCGTAGGGCTTCATTACAGGCGAGAGCGAGGCGTAGTCCTCAATGGAAGGATCAAGCCACAGGCTCTCGCTGTCCTTTACTACTATAACAGGCATACGGTCGTGGACATGGGGCACGACATCATTAGCCTCGGTAGTGAGTATCGTACATGTACATACCTTCTCGCCTTCTGGCGATGTCCAATGGCTATAGAGGCCGACGAAGCCGAATGGTTTGCCGGACTTGAGGAAGAAGTAAAATAGCGCCTTTCGCTTTCCGTCTTTCCTCCACTCGAAGAAGCCGTCTGCAACGACGAGGCAGCGGTGCTTCCGGAAAGGCATCTTATATGAAGCCTTTTCTGCGACCGTCTCGGAGCGGGCGTTTATAATCTTGTACCCGACCGATGCCTCCTTTGCCCAGTGGGGGATGAGGCCCCACCTGCACTCCACGAGGCGATTCTTGCCGTCGTTTATGACGGCGAGCACGTTGCGCCCCGGAGCGACGTTATAGTCGGGGTGGGTCTCCAGAGGCGGTGCATCGACATCGAACTCGTCTATCAGCCCCTCAAGGGGAGTCGTATTTACGTAGCGTCCGCACATGGTGAAAGCCTATTATTTACGGGTGTGCCAGCCGGAGCTTTTATGTGAGTAGAGGTGGGGCATTAGATATCCGCCTGTATGAGGTCATAGAGATAGCTATTCATCATACATGGAAAGATATACTTCCCTGGAAGGTCTGTCAATTATCGTTTTCAGGGTGAACGGTAGAGGGGGGTAGGGTGGGCACCGCCCACCCTACCCGAGGATTTGTTTTTCTGGGTGGACTGTTTAAGGCTTGGCAGCACTACGGGCCTTATTTCTCCTGGCCCTTGTAGTCTTCTTACTCTCTGCAGCGGGTTTGTCCTGCGGCCAAATCCCCTTCTTCTGTGGCTTTGACAACACGAGATCTTTTGATCCTATCGCTGCCTTGATCTTTTGAGTAGCTTCCCCCCCCATTCTGCTTGATACAGCCTTCTCAGCCTCAAACCAGTGCTCCTCATGTTTGCCGTGCACCCAACCGCTCTTCTCAAACAGAGAATATGCCGCTTTTGCAATCTCGTCGCGCAGTTCCATCATACACCTCCAGATTAAAAAATTATTGAAGCCTACACTCTCCGGATTACCCGGACAACCTACTGAATTACATGTTTCGTATATTTACGTCACAAGAATTTCAGCTACCGCCAGTGCATAGGGCTATCTCTCAAAGGTGAACATTCTCCTAACGGAGCTACGTTTGTACCTTACATATAACTCACAAACTCAGGCTCGATCACAGTCCTAAGCAGATCACATCTTGCGATAACGCCTACTAGTTTACCTTCTTCTGTAACAGGGAGGCGTGTGATCTTTTCATCGAGCATGGTTTTTATGACTTCATCAACCGGTGTAGTGACCGAAACGGTCACAATAGGCTCTTTTGTCATGATATCCCCGGCCAGTATCTTGCCAAGCTCTTTTCCCTTCTTTATCTGCCGCAGAATATCCACTTCTGTCACGATTCCAATAACAGTACCCTCATCATCCGTGACAGGCACTCCACTAAACAGACCGGAAAGAAGCTGAAGCGTTATATCTCTTACCGAGGCATTTTTCCTTGCTGACAATACCGGCCTTGTCATAATATCTACTGCAAATAGATCCTTCATGATTACTCCCCCCATTCTACATTTTTTAAACGTATCTGTTATATCCCTACCTTAATTATATCACTTCTAAACTGTGTTGGTTGTGAGGCTGGGGGGGTAATTACTCGATAGGGTTACTCGTAGCGGGCCTTATCGACATGGGTGCCGTCGGAGAAGTAGACGCGATAGTGTACGCGCCAGCCGGAGCTTTTATGTGAGTAGAGGTGGGGCATTAGATATCAGCCTGTATGAGGTCGTAGAGATAGCAATTCATCATACATGGAAAGATATACTTCTCGGGAAGGTCTGTCAATTATCGTTTTCAGGGGGAACGGTAGAGGGGAGGACTACACCTACAAGTCCGCAGGTTTTAATAAGCCTCACGGTTCAGGGTTACCGGTAGTAATACTCATCCGTAGACATGGAAAGAGACTCCTATTTTACGGAGCATCTCGTCAACAGAGGCCATTAACGGTTCCTATTCTCTTTACGCATTCTTTCCACTGCAATCTCCCTCATGCGGAATTTTTGCAGCTTTCCGGTAACGGTCATGGGGAACTCATCGACGAATAGTATATGCTTCGGAATCTTATAGTGGGCTATCCTATCCCTCAAAAATTCTCGAATCTCTTCTTCTTTAGAGCTCTCGCCCGAGTGCAATTCTATCCAGGCCATTATCTCCTCGCCGAAGTACTCGTCCGGTATGCCGAAGACCGCCACCTCAGCTACCTTCGGATGGGTAAATATCAGATCCTCTATCTCTCTCGGGTAGATATTCTCTCCACCTCGAATTATCATCTCCTTTAGCCTGCCGGTTATCTTGAGATAGCCGTCGACGTCCATCACTCCCAGGTCCCCGGAGTGAAGCCACTCGTCTCCGTCTATGGCCCCTGAGGTTGCCTCCTCGTCTCCGTAGTAGCCTTTCATGACGTGGTACCCGCGGAAGCATATCTCACCGGCCTCGCCGAGCGGGACTGTCTTTCCACTTAAAGTATCTATTACCTTGACCTCCTGGTGCGGCAGGTTCTTACCTACCGTCTCGGTCCTCCTCTTTAGTGTATCCTCCATATGCGTAAGGTGAGTTATTGGCGAGGCCTCCGTCTGGCCATAACCGATAAGTATTCCAGCGCAGTGCATATCCTCCATTACGCGTTTCATGAGCGCCGGAGGGCAGGTGGCCCCAGCCATGATACCTGTTCGAAGAGAGCTTGTGTCAGTATTTTTGAATTCTTTGGATTCCAGCTCGGCTATAAACATCGTCGGCACCCCGTGGATCGCCGTGCACTTCTCTGCCTCCACGGCCCTGAGCACCGCCGCCGGGTCGAAGTGCTCGCAAGGGATGACTACGCACGCACCAACAGAGAGGCAAAGGAGGTTAGCGAGCACCATACCGAAGCAGTGGTAGAAGGGGACCGGTACGCAGAGACGGTCCGCCTCTGTGAAGCGCAGTGCCCTTGCCGAGAAGTATGCGTTATTTATCAGATTGTGATGCGTTAGCACGACCGCCTTCGGGAAGCCAGTCGTGCCGGATGTGTACTGGATATTTATAGGGTCGTCCGTATCAAGGCTTCGGGCTGCCTCGTCTAACTTCTCGGCGGGGATACCTATCCCCGCGTTAAGCACCTCCTGCCAGAGAATAAAGCCCGGGTACGGCCTCTTCGTCTCCTCCGGTGCTCTCGGGTCGTAGAGGACAATATGCCTTAGAAACGGGAACTCCTTATAACACCTCTCGCCCGAAGCGGCCTCCCTGAGCTCGGGCATAAGCCCCGTGAGCATCTCAACGTAATTGCTCTTCCTGAAAGACGGCATTACGAAGAGGGCTTGGACCTCGGAATGCTTCAGCGCGTACTCCAGCTCCTTCGGCCTGTAGGCTGGGTTGATATTAACCAGTACCGCGCCGATTCGGGCCGTCGCCATCTGAAGGAGTAGCCACTCGATATTATTCGTAGCCCATACCCCTATACGGTCGCCCTTGGAAAAGCTGTAGGCGATGAGCCCGCGCGCAAGTTCGTCCACTGCTGTGGATAGCTCAGCGTAAGTAAGGCGGCGGCCTTGCGGCACGGAGACGACCGCCTCATTATCCGGGAAGCGTTCTACTACGCCGGCGAACCGCTCCCCAATCGTATCACCGATCAAGGGTATATCCCCGCCCTCGTGAAAATAACTCTTCCGGCATCTCTCCATGAGAATCGTCATACCTCCCTATTCAAATATTTGGAAGGTCAGCCAAAAGGATCCTCACCCTTCGACCCCTTCCCAGTAGGCGTCCACGCCAGCCTGTATCTCCTTTAAGATATCGTCCTTACGTACAGGCTCGAAGAGATGCGCAAAACGCCCCTGCCTCTTCAGGTACTCTTCTACCGGCAAGCGTTTCTTCGGAATTTTGGTATGTACCACCTTGCCGTCTATATATTCCTTCAAAGGCCAGATGCCGGTCTTTACCGCAAGCTTGCCGATCTCAACGGAGTCCTTCGGGTCGTAGCCCCACCCGACTGGGCATGGCGAGAGTGCGAGGATGAGCCTCGGGCCTTTCGCGGTATCGGCCTTCTCTATCTTTCTTGCGAGGTCAAGGGGCTCCGCGCCTGCGACCGTCGCCGCGTATGCTGGGCTGTTTGCTGCCCAGATGGAGAATAGATCCTTCTTACTCCCCGGGAAGCCGCGAGGTCCCATGCTCGTAGAGGTCCTTGCGCCGTGAGGGGTAGCCGCCGAGAACTGCTGACCAGTGTTACCGTATCCCTCGTTGTCGTAGCAGATATATAAAAAGTCCAGACCACGATCTATCGCTGCCGAGGTAGACGAGAGCCCCATGCCGTAAGCCGAGCCGTCGCCTGTAAGGCATACCACCTTCAGGTCGTCGGCTGGCTTCATGCGTTCTTTTCTCTTCAGGGTGTCGAGAGCGTCCCGGACGCCCTGCGCGCCGGCAGGGGCCGAGGCCATTGCGGTATATATCCATGAACCCCTAAACGGCGTAAAGGGATAGATGGATAAAAGTGTCATACAGCCCGCAGCATTTACGAATACGGTCTTCTTACCGAGTATATCGTATATCTCGTGGAGCACCTCAAGGCCGCCACACCCGGCGCACATAGCCGTCCCCGTACCCAGAAGATGGGCTGACGGCAGGTCCCTCATTCCCTTGAAGCGCGTCTCACTCGTCTTCATCTTCAAGCTCTCCACGCTCTACGTTTGCTATCATCTGAAGCTTCCTCACCTCTTTAAGCTCGTCTTCCGTATATAAAAGTCTTGGCGGCGGAGCCTTACCCTCTTTGGCAGCGTGTTTTGCAACACCGGCGATCTCGAAGAACTCTTCCGGGCTTATGTCACGCCCACCGAGCCCTCCTATGAAACTCAGCATCACCGGAGCACCGGGCTGGCCGTAGAGGACGGAGGATACTTCCGTAAAGAGCACGCCCCCCTTGCCAAGCGAGAGGTTCTGGTCTATTACGGCGACAGCCTCTTTGCCAGAGGCAAGGCGCGCAATGGCTTCGGCAGGGAAGGGCCTAACGAGGCGCGGCCTTAGAAGACCTATGGGCCAACCTTCATCACGAAGGCGGTCCACCGCCTCCCTTGCCTTTGTCGCAAACGAGCCCATCATAACGAATAGATATTTCGCATCCTCTGTACGGTACGATTCCACTGAGCCGTAGCTCCTGCCGAATATTTTGGAAAAATCCTCGGCTGCCTCGTCAAATACTGTAAGAGCGTTTAGTGCTGCGAGGTGGGTCTCGTAGCGGAAGTACGAATACGGACCTCCTCCGAGGACGGCGACCGCCTGGCTTATGGGGGAGCTTGCTCTAAAGCTCATGCCCTTCGAGTCGAATGGCGGGAGAAAAGCCTTAGCCTCTTTTGCTGTTGGCACTTCCACCGGCTCCCTCGTAAATGAAAGGTAAAAGCCGTCGAGGTTGACTATCATGGGGAGTCTTACACGAGAGTCCTCGGCTATACGGTAGGCGAGGAGGACGCCGTCTAGGACCTCCTGGCAGGTTGAGCAGTGGAGCTGCAGAAAGCCCGAGTCCCTGGCTGCGAGCACGTCGTTATGGTCCGGTTCAAGGGTAACTGGCGCGGCGAGAGCGCGAGAGACGTTTACAAGGACGAATGGTGCCCTCCATCCCGCAACGGTGTAGAGCATCTCCATAGCATAGAGGAGCCCCTGGCTGGATGTTGCGGTAAAGACGCGAACGCCTGTGGCAGCGGCAGTACCTGCGGCGGTTATCATCGAGTGTTCGCTCTCCATCGTCACCATGGAGGCGTCCATCTCGCCGCTGTCGGTCCACCCGGCTATGGTTTCGATTATTTCAGTCTGAGGGGTGATGGGAAATGCGGGAATGTAGTCAACATCGGCGAGGCGCGCTCCCCATGCCGCAGCGGCGTTTCCTGTAAGTAGCCTACGCTTCATCTCCACCCTCCTTTCTCCCGTGCTCCGCTTCGGCGGAGATGGCGTGCGGCGGGCACTGGGCCATGCATATCATGCAGCCCTTACAGTGCTCGTAGTCTATCTCCGGAAAGCCTTCCTTGTTGACGCTTATCGCACCGTCCGGGCAAAATGTACTGCAAAGCCACCAGCACCGGTTGCAGCGGTCATAGTCAATGACCGGTCGCACGGTGCGCCAGAGCCCAGTCTTCATGCGCTCGCTCGTCGCGGCACTGTGTATGGCAGGGGCGGAGATGGCGGCACTCTCGAAACCGAGTTCTATCCACTCCGGCCTCTTATAAGCGGCCGCAGAGACTGTACTTCCCTCTTTAATAGATACGCCATTCTTGACTGTCAGGTCGAAGGCTTCAACACCCCTCTTTAAATTTTCATCGACGACCGCTTCTCCGAGAGGGGCAATCTCTTCTCTTATGGCTGCCTCAAATGATGTCTTGGAGATGACACCGGTAACGGCCGCAGCTGCTGCAGCACTTACCACGCCAGTAAACCTCACCTCTTGCGCGTCCCCGACCTTTACCCCCGGCATCGTCACAACAGGTCCGGTCAGGTTCAACCGCTCTCGCCACGTCTCCGGCTCCTCGACGCTATTTATGATAAGTACCGTATTTTCCGTCACCCCGCGAAGTACTCCGGCGGCAGGCACCGGAACGAGCGTATCGTCGGCGACTACGACTAGATCTGGGTTAGTGATAGCGCCGCGCTCGTTAATAGCCTCGCGGCCCGCTCGAACGTAGGCGAAGACAGGCGCGCCGCGGCGTTCGGCACCGTAGATGGGTGCATCCTGCACTTCGAAGGCTTCTATGAAAAAGGCCGTACCGAGAATGCGGCTTGCGGTCTTCATCCCCTGACCGCCACGTCCGTGGAAACGAATACGATACATCCGACCCCCTTGAAAACCGTCTAAAGAAATGTTAGAAGACAGACCAGCGTTTAGAATCCATAGCCTTCCTCAAGCGCCCCATGGCGAAGTTCACTGCGGCTTCTCGCGGGAGTATGCCCTTCTCCCTCGATTCATTTAGTACCAGCTCGGTATTTTCAGTAACCTTTTCGCCTATGGCTTTGAAGGCGATAGAGCGAGGAACCTTCTTATACTCCATCGCGGCGCAGATGACCCCTCCGGAGTTCGCGATAAAGTCCGGTACGTTCAGTATGCCCTTCTCGTGTAGTCTCTTTTCCGCGCCTTCGGTTATAGGAATGTTAGCGCCGCTTATGATGAGCCTTGCCTTTAGGAGGTCCACATTACCCTCGTGGATGACGTCAGGGCGCGCCGCCGGTATCCAGATATCGCACTCAAGGCCGACGATGGCGTCTCTATCCATAACCTCGCCGTCATCGTAATCCGTGACACTCTTACCGGCATTTTTGAGCTCGATCAAGGCATCAACGTCAAGACCTTTTGGATTGTAAATAGTTCCCCGGCTGTCGCATGCACCAACAAGGACCGTACCCTTCTCGGCAAGGAAGCGGGCAGAGTGCTTTCCAACGGCCCCGAAACCTTGAATCACGACCCTTGCGCCGGGGAGCTCGAAATCGCACTCCTTTACGGCGACGTCGGCGACATGGCTTATGCCCCACCCGGTAGCGCCGAGCTCGTCCAGAGGTATTCCCCCGATCTCACGCGGTAGGCCTACTACACGCCCGATCTCGTCCTTAATCCAGGCCATGCACTCCTCATCGGTCCCCATGTCGGGAGCGAGGATATATTCGCTTACGTCTCTAAGCGCGCAGGCCATGGCGCGTATAAGGGTCTCTTTATTTTTCTTCGGCATGTTGGGGTCGCCGTAGAGGACGCTCTTACCGCCTCCGTGCGGGAGTCCAGCGGCGGCGTTCTTCATCGTCATTGCCCTGGCAAGGCGAAAACACTCTCCGGTGCTCACATCCGTGGCCATCCTAAGGCCGCCAATTGAGGGGCCCATGGCTACGTTATCGACTACAAGCGCACCCTTAAGGCCAACGGACGGCGCATGAATGTGCAAAATCTTTGTCGGTCCAAGCTCATCGGAAAACCGGAAGATATCCTCGGCCATCTATCCCTCCTGCAAGTTAAAGAAGTTAAAAAACCCTTTACTATTAGAATAATACAAAAATAAAGCTAATTCCACTCAATATAAAGTAAAGCTTTTACCCCTCCACCTCTTCCGGTTATAATAATAAATATGAATGCTAAAAGTATCAGGATATATTCGGCCATCTTTCTCGTCAGCACGGCCACACTCACCTATGAGATCGGCCTAACGAGGCTCTTCTCACTGGCACAAGGGTATCACTTCGCCTTCATGGTGATAAGCATCTCTCTTATGGGTATCGGGGCCGGGGGTACGCTCCTCTGCTTCCTTCACATAAAGGATGATGGCAATATCACAGGGAAACTCTCCATCTTCTCAGCGCTCTTCTCTATAACAGCAGTCGTCTCCTACCTGACGGCGAACCAAATTCTATTCGACCCGGTAAAGGCCGGATGGTCGAAGTTCGAATTTATAAAGATACTTCTCCAGTACCTGATACTCTCGATTCCCTTCCTATTCTCAGGCATGACCATAGCGTTAGTGATGCGGGCGATGAGCACTAAGGTACATAAGCTCTACCTCGCTGATATGTTAGGCGCCGGCACCGGCTGCCTGCTTATCCTCATCGTTCTTAGCCGAAGCGGGGGAGAGGGGGTGGTGGTAGTAGCCGCCGCGTTAACGCTTACGGCCTCACTACTCTTCAGAGTGCCTAAGAGGATAGCTGGGGTGCTCATAACGGTGGCGGCGCTCGCGGCGGTCATCTTCTCTATCGTGGCTCCAGGGGGGCTAATGGAGGTAAGGGTCTCACCCTACCGGGATCTGCCGGCGGCGCTGAACTTCCCCGGAGGCAGAGTTCTTGAGACGATAAACTCCCCATCAGGAAGACTCGACATAATAGAAGGTCCGGGTGTACGCGCCGCCCCCGGCATAAGCCTCAAATACAGGAGAGCGCTCCCGCCACAAAGGGGCTTTACCATAAACGGCGGTGGGCTGGAGACCGTCACCTCAAGAAAAGGGGATACGGCCTTCCTAACACACCTCCCCTCCGCCCTAGCCTACCGCCTTAAGAAGGGCGGCGATGTATTCATCATAGAGCCAGGCGGCGGCATGGAGATACTCTCGGCTATGGAGAACGGCTCCGGCGCCATATGGGGCTCCGAGACGAGGAGCGTTCTCCGGGACGCAATGATCGGCCCCCTCTCCGAATTCTCCGGCTCCATCTACGATGACGCACGTATCAACGCCGGCTATGGGAGAAGGGTGCTGAAAGATACGAAGAAAAAATTCGATATAATTACGCTCCCGCTTACAGGCACCTTAGGTGCATCGAGCTCAGGCATCAGGGGGCTCTCCGAGGATTACAGCCTTACCGTGGAGGCATTCACAGAGTACCTTAGCCACCTTAAACCAGGTGGAATTATCTCCCTAAGCATTTACCTGCTGCCTCCGCCCAGGATGGAGCTCAAACTCCTTACGACCGCCGTAGAGGCGCTCTACGCCGGGGGCCGCGAAGGGCCGGAAGCGAGTATCATCGCCATAAGGAGCTGGGGTGTGATGACGCTCATTATAAAAAACGGTGTGGTGGGTGAAGCTGAAATAGATATCCTCAAAAATTTTACAAGGGAAGAGGGCTTCGACATCATATGGTACCCCGGCATGGACTCAGGGGAGGCGAACATACGAAACCGTTTCCCCGAAGCCGTATACCACCGCTACTTTAAAGAGATGCTAAGCGAAGATACCAGAGAGGCCTTTCTCGATGACTACCTCTTCGAGATAAGGGCGCCTACGGACGAAAGACCCTTCTTCTCGCAGAGCTTCAAGATGACGAGGATGAGGGATACATACGAGGCCGTCGGCAGGAAGTGGGGTATACTTATAGAAGGTGGTTACATGCTCCCGTGGATTCTCCTTCAGGCCTTAACAGCTAGCGCAGTCCTGATACTTCTGCCTATTATCCTTAGAAAGAGAGAGAAGGGACCGGCAAAGACGCTCTTTTATGTAAGCGCCTACTTCGCGGCAATAGGGGCGGGCTTTATTTTCCTTGAGATAGCGCTTATACAAAAGCTCATTCCCGTCCTCGGTGAGCCCGTCTACGCCTTCTCAGTCGTACTCTTCACTATACTGACAGGTACTGGCACTGGAAGCTACATCTCCGGGAGGCTCAAAGTCTTTAAGGAACACCAAACCTATGGCGTACTCCTTATAGTACCAGTTATCGCAATCTACCTTCTCCTACTCGCCCCACTCTCGGGGGCGCTTGCCGGAGTAGCCCTAGCGCTGAAATACGCCTTGACCGTAGCAGTCTTTTTCCCGCTCGGGGTTGTAATGGGTATCCCTTTTCCAACAGGCATCTCGATACTAGGGGAAAAGACGGCGGCTCTGATACCCTGGGCCTGGGCCGTTAACGGTACGGTCTCTGTTGCTGGTTCGGTGCTCGTCATGATGGCGGCCGTCTACCTGGGCTTTACAACGGCTATCATCATCTCCGCCATTCTCTACTTCATGGCATGGCTCTCTTTAAGGTGGCTTAAAGCCCTATGTTGAGCGCGCCTTTACCTTCCTTCCAGCATCTTCCCAACCATGGGGACGAAGACAGCACCGGAGATATGCTCCACTTGAAGCTCTTCACCCCTCTTCGTAACAAGCGTAAGGGTCTGGAAATACCTGGTGCTGCCGACCGGAATTATGAGTCTCCCGCCGTCCTTTAGCTGGTCGAGGAGCAGTGGGGGCACGTGGTTTGCGGCGGCCGTTACGATAATTGCGTCAAAGGGTGCCTCCTCGGGCCAGCCGTAATAACCGTCACCATACCTGACCTTCACTTTGTCGTAGCCGAGCTCGGAGAGCCTCTTACGGGCGGAGCCGGCGAGCTTCTTCTTTATCTCGATGGAGCTGACCTCTGCGCCAATTTCGGCAAGCACTGCCGCCTGATAGCCAGAGCCAGTACCTATCTCAAGGACCTTCTCCGAGCCATCCAGGGCAAGCTTTTCCGTCATGAGGGCGACTATGAATGGTTGGCTGATCGTCTGCCCTTCGCCTATGGGGAGCGCATGGTCGGAGTAGCTCGCTCCCCTTACAGCACGCGGCACGAAAAGATGCCTCCGAACGTTCCTCATCGCGGCAAGAGTCTTTTCGTCAGTGATACCCCTGCCCTCGATATCATGGACGACCATGCGTTCACGCTCCGCACTGAAGCTGCCGCCTGCGGACTCTGTAAGGCCAACAGATAGAATAAGCAGCACAAAAACAGCTATTGCCGAGACCATGGTCGCCACCCCCCGCCGGAGGTATGCGATTCTTAAGAAAACCATAACGACCTCCCATCTTAGTCGGCGCACCTCAAGAGTTAATTTTGCCCACCTATAACCTGTAGCGGTACGATGGTTTCTGATAAAGGTGGCCGGGACCTTAGTGAGCTATGCGGCCTGATCTAATTGTACTCCCGCTTCAATCGCTCAGTCAATATACTTATTTTTTGTCGATTACTGGTTGAAATATTGCAAAATGTTGACAGTGATTGCAGTGCAGAGTACAGGAAGGAGCAGTGATTCTTTGGATGATCTTATTGGTACGTATTAGTTGAAGGAATCATCGTGGAGCGATTACTTCATTGTCAACTATACAATTTGGGGGTTCTCAAAGAAAAAAAGGGCTACGACATAAGCCGTAACCCTTTGATTTTATTTGGCTCCCAGGGAGGGATTCGAACCCCCGACAAGGTGATTAACAGTCACCCGCTCTGCCAGCTGAGCTACCTGGGAATAGATGGGTTAATAAACCCAATCAAACTATTATATAGAAATCGGCGATAAAATCAAGTGAAGAATTAACTCCGTAGTCAAAAGTCACGGTAAATTCGGCAAATAAAGCTCCTGACTCCTCTTCTACCGTACCCTGCGCCTTTCATGGCCCTCTATAGTAGCCCCCTATTCAGCGGTGGTCAGCTTCGAAAGGTCAGCGGTCGTAACGTAAAGCGAGCGTATTGAATTTAAGAGTCTTAGTCTGTTTTCCCTTACAGCCGCGTCGTCGACCATTACCATTACCTCGTCAAAGAAGGCGTCTATAGGCTCCTTTATAGAGGTGAGTTTTTTAAATACCCCCTCGTAGTCGCCTTTGGCCCTGAGCTTCTCTATCTCCGGGGCTATCTTCTGGCAGAGGCCCGCTAAAGTGCTTTCGTTCGGGTCGGTAAAGAGCGTAACGTCCGGCTTCTGCGCAGTGCCCTCCGCGAGCTCCACGCCCTTAAGGATATTTGTTACACGCTTAAAGGCTATGACGAGCCTCGCGCAATCCGGGTTACCCTTAAAGCCCTCCAGCGCCCGTATTCTCTTTACCGCATCTACAAGCCCGTCCCAGTCAGTAGTAGAGAGAACCGAGTCTATCACATCGAATGAGAGGTCGGAGGCCAGGAGTTGATTTTTAAGCCTTTCCTTAAAGAACTCTTTTATATCGGCCTTTACCTCCGAGCCCTCCCTCGTTAGCTTTGTACCAATTCCCGCAACGGAAGCTCCAATAAGTTCGCCGAGAGAGAGGTTTTGAAACCCCTTCTCGACAATTATCGCTATTATGCCGATAGCCGCTCGCCTAAGCGCGTACGGGTCCTGAGCGCCGGTTGGGATTAGCCCCACGCCAAAACACCCGGCGATGGTATCCATCTTATCGGCGATGCTTATTATCGCTCCGGTCGTTGTAGAAGGCAGCTCCGCACCTGCGGCAACTGGCATGTAGTGCTCCCTTACCGCGCTACTTACCTCTTCGCCTTCCCCGTCAATCGCGGCATAAACTCCACCCATTACACCCTGGAGTTTGGGGAATTCCATAACCACTCCGGTAACGAGGTCGGCCTTTGAGAGCATAGAGGCACGCTTTAGCCCTTTCATGTCCTTATGGCCGAGCCACTCGCCAATCTTTAAAGCAAGTGCGGTAAAGCGCTCGACCTTCTCGTAGCTGGTGCCGAGCTTCGCCTGAAAGACTACACCCTTTAAACCGTTAAGCCACTCGGAGAGCGGCTTCTTTTTATCATGCTCAAAGTAGAAGTTGGCGTCGTTTAGCCTGGCCCTCAAAACGCGCTCATTACCCTTTATGACTACTTCCGGGTCTTTGGCCGCGATATTGGCTACGGTAAGGAAGTACGGCAGGAGCGCGCCCTTATCGTCGGTTAGCGAAAAATAACGCTGGTGGGAGCGCATGGCGTTTATTATTACCTCTCTCGGAAGAGAGAGGAAGCTCTTATCGAAACCGCCCCTTAGCACTACCGGGAACTCCACGAGGTTTACGACCTCGTCTATAAGCGCCTCGTCGGGAAGGAGACACCCGCCTGCGGCGTCGGCCTCATGCTTTAAGCCGTCTATTATAATCGTCCTCCGCTCCTCCGGGTCTACTATTACCGACTCGTTTCTTAAAGCGTCTGCGTAGTCGTCGATACCATTTACTATCACAGGACCGCCAGAGTTAGAGAGGAATCTGTGCCCGCGCGTACGGTTCCCGCTCTTTATGCCTGCGTACTCGAAGTCCACGGTATCCGGGCCGTAGAGAGCGACGATCCAGTGTACCGGCCTGCCGAAGGCGGTACGCCCCGAGCCCCACCGCATGGCTTTAGGAAATAGCTCTGCCGTAACCACGGCCGATAGTATCTCAGGGAGGATATCCATCGTCACCTTGCCTTCTACAACCTTGCGCGCTACAACGTGAGCCCCCTTCTTAGCCTCGACAGTAACGATATCGGTTAGCTCCACGCCCTGACCGCGCGCAAAACCCTCAAGGGCTTTCGTCGGGTTTCCGTCCTTACCGTAAGCAGCCTCGACCTTCGGGCCGCGCACCTCTAAGCTGGTTTCGGGCTGCGTCTCCGATAGGGCCTTTATCGTAAGCGTAAGCCTCCTCGGCGTGCCGAGCGTACCTATTTCTCCGTACTCAATCCGGGCCTTCTCCAAGGCGCGCTTAAAACGCGTCTCCATCTCTAAGAGCGCCCTTGGTATAAAGCCGGCCGGTATCTCTTCGGTGCCTATCTCAAATAAAAAATCTCTATTAGACATGCCTTCTCCTTTTTGGGGGTCCGGCTTACTATACCGGAAACCTTCAATTTATCAAAAATAGCGCATTTTTCAACCTTTATTACGGCCTTTTTCCTGCCGGCCTTTAATTACGCCTGGCAAGGCTTGTTTTTAAGAGCAAAAAGGTATAAAATTAATCCAGTAATTGTAAAATACTTTTACAGAGCAACGGACTTACCGCCGTTACTGAAACGTGCCTGAAGTACCCGGAAGCCCTACAATCACTACGAAAGATTTCTTTTCACGCACACACCGTAACTGTGCGCTCATATTAAATTTTTATTCTCCAACAGGGGCGTCTCTAAGCATACGGGCAGCTCTTTAACCCATAGGGGTACACGTTCGCTAATGGAATTATTTTTATGACGAAACTCCTTCAGGTAGAGGGGCTTACAAAAGTTTTCGGTAGTGTACGCGCCGTGGATGGTATTTCATTTGAGCTCATGGAGGGCGAGATACTCGGCCTGCTCGGCCCAAACGGCGCAGGGAAGACGACGACCCTACAAATGCTCCTCGGGCTCACAACGCCGACGAGCGGCAGTGTCAGCATCTTCGGGCTTGACATAAAAAAGCACCGACAGGAGATACTGGCAAAGGCAAATTTCTCCTCATCTTATATCTCAATGCCATTCGCCCTGACCGTCTGGGAGAACCTTACGGTCTTCGCCATGCTTTACGAGGTAAAGGAGCGGAAGAGGAAGATAACCGAACTCCTCAAAAAATTCGAGATAGAGGAGCTTCGCGACGTACCTGTGAGGAGGCTATCGTCAGGGCAAATCACCAGGGTTTCTCTCGCCAAAAGCCTCTTAAACGACCCCAAGGTGCTCTTTCTGGACGAACCGACGGCGAGCCTCGACCCTGATATTGCAGATAAGACGCGTTCCCTCCTTCAAGAAATCAAGGAGGAGCGCGGGCTCTCGATACTCTATACGTCGCACAATATGAAAGAGGTCGAGGAGCTCTGCGACAGGGTGATATTTATGAACAGAGGCAAGGTCGTGGCGCAGGGCAGGCCAGAAGAAATTATGAGAGACTTCGCGGGGTCTAGCCTCGATGACGTTTTCCTGAAGATCGCACGCGGAAAGACATACGGCTAGATAAGGAGTTTACAAATTGACCGACGATGGAAACAGGTTAAGAGCTATTCAGGACCAACTTTATGTTGTTTTAATGACCAGGTTCCCGGCTACATGTAATAGCTGCAAAAAGTGCTTCAAAGACCCCGAGAGCTTTTTAGAGGCGACTCATGCCATGAAGAGGCGCGCCGTACTTGAAGTCGCCCTGCAAAGAAGCGAATTTGCGGTGATGGAACATTTGAAATACTGCGTATGCGGTGCGGAGATCTTCAAGCGCCGAGACGACAGTGAGATCGGCGACAGAAAGAGGGTGCTCTTCGAGATGCTATTAAAGCAGATTACCGCTAAGGGAATAAACCTCGAAGTCGCTAAAAATGAGTTAAGAAAGGTGCTTAAGGGAGAAGACAGCGAGACACTCCGCGCCAGGGGTTTTAATATAAAGACAAACTTCACACTCCCCGGTAACGGAGAAGAAGAGGAAGCGTAAGGGCCGATGAATTTATCCAGGATACTCGCCTATACCGTACGCCACCTCTATCTCTACAAGAGGAGCCTCCCGAGGCTCATGGAGATATTCTACTGGCCGGTACTCGACCTCCTCGTCTGGGGTTTTATAAGCATCTACCTTATGCGCTTTAAGGGCGACCTCCCGAACTTCGTCGCCTTCTTTATCGGCGCGCTCATACTATGGGATATACTCTTTCGGAGCCAGCAGGGCATATCCGTATCGTTTCTCGAAGACTCCTGGTCGAGGAACCTTCTTAACGTCTTCATCTCCCCGATATCCCCTGCCGAGTACGTCTTCTCGCTCCTGCTCGTAAGTGTCTTAAAGCTCATATTCGCCTCGGTCGTTCTGGTCGGCCTCGCGTGGATACTCTATTCCTTTAATATCTTCACCGTCGGCATGGATCTAATTCCTCTTGTCGCAAACCTCATAATAATGGGCTGGTCCGTCGGTATCGTTACGATGAGCATAATACTCCGCTTCGGCCAGGAGGCCGAGGTTTTGGCCTGGGGCATCGCCTTTCTCTTTCAGCCCGTAAGCGCCGTCTTCTACCCGGTCTCCGTCCTCCCAGAGCCGCTAAAGACCATCGCGCACTTCATCCCCGCCTCGCACGTCTTCGAAGGGCTAAGGGCCGTCATAAGCGGCGGCGCTCTGCCATTAAACGAAATACTTTGGGCCGCGGGCCTGAACGTCGCCTACATAATACTAGCGATTCTATTCTTCACATGGAACTTCAGGACAATCAAAAAGAAGGGGTTGCTGGTAAAAGTAGGAGAGTAGGCACACTAGTGTGCTCCTTATACGCGCAATGCAGCGCTTAGGGTTTGCTCTTCACTCTTCTACGCGGGGTAAGGCGTGGCAAAGCTGTGCGAATGTTACAATCTATATTTTATAGCTATTTAAAATTGTTAGAATTGTCTTCGGAACACGTGCCCAGCTATAGTTGCCTTTTTCATCCCAGGCTTTTGCACCCTTCATGAAGCCTTTTTTTAATAATTTTTTCATCATCTCGTCATGTGGGTAAAGATACCACTGATTGTTCTCTCTAAATACTACGAATATATTTTTCCCACGATATTTTTTGTCTAGTGTTAATCTGCCTTTTAGCTGAACCTTTAAAAAGACTTCACCATCCACATGGTTAGCTATAAAATCAGCTCCTTGCCAATCATCGTTTAGCCACAAGCAAGCAAACCCATATTCTACTAAAACAGCAGCCACATGATGAAAGTTGTAGTTTTCTTTTTGTCTTGCGTTTAATTCTTTGTATTCAATTTTTTTAAAACTCATTTTCTTTTGGCTAACTATATTTATATTGCAGGCGCATTGGCCTAAAGATGGGCAGTGCCCACCACGGTTTCTTTCTCTAACTGTAATTTATCCACTTTCTAAGAACTTATTTGCTTGTTCTGGGTATTTGCGAATTAACCACTTTAAGACTTCAACCTGGTCACTTCCTTTTGCTCGTCTTATTTGTGCCAATAGTTTTAGGTTAGAAGGTCTTTCTAAAGTTAAGTTAGATGCTCCTTCATTACACACTGAACAGATTGCTCGTAAATTTGACGGCTCATCAATTCCGCCTTGAGATTTATCAATAATATGCCCAATATGTAAACGTGTTTTTCTTCTTGGATCGTAAGGATGAAACTCTCCCGCCACTGCCCCGCACATCTGGCAAGTAAAGCCATTCCTATCTAAGACAAACGCTCTTGTTTCTTTGGAAATAGAACGCTCAAAAGCTGGCTGTGGTTTTGAATCTTCGAGCAAATATTGCCCCGGCTTTAATTCGCTCTTGTCATTATGTGTTAAAATTTGATAACCTTCTTCTGTGCGAAGTTCTCGAACTCGCCTTGCCCACTCACTTATTCCACCTGCTATTTCACGCAATTCATTAGCGTCCATTACTTTGCCAATATTATTAAGAAAATGTTCTCTTAACTTTGTCCGAGCACCTTTTGGTCTAATCATCTTGAGCCCTTAACTTGCCACTGCGTGAAACTTCTTATGCGTTAGACATCTACTAATTTCTGAGGCAACCGCTTTAGCGACTGGTGGAGGGAATGCATTGCCTATTTGTCTGTATGCAGGTGTTTTTTTACCAGTAAAAAACCAGTCATCTGGAAAACCCTGTAATCTAGCAACCATCTCAATTGTAAGTCTAGGATTACCAACAAAATCATGCTGTGGTGACTCGTTGGCTATTCCCATACCATCTACACCAAGGGTTGCCCAAGCACGTTTTGCACGTGTTGGCCCTAAATCTGGCCCACCATGTTTTTTTGAACCACCGACAATGGTTGGTGCAATTTCGTCTGCCTGCTTTCTCCACTTTTTGGCACCTTTCCAGCCACCTGATAACATTTGATCGTATAGGAGTTCTCCAACTGTTACGGGGTTGTGTTCATTTGGTTTGGGCCAAGAGAAGTGCTCCGATAAATCTTTTCTAATAGCGACTATTACAACGCGTGGTCTTAACTGAGAAACACCATAATCTGACGCATTTAACAGTCTCCACTCTGTTATGTAGCCCATTTTTTCCAATTGCCGTTTTAGATTACAGCGGTAATCTTCAAAGACTGCATCCAAAAACCCTCGTACATTTTCGAGCATTACAATCCTTGGACGACATTCGTCAACCAAACGGATTGCCTGAGGGAATAGGTCGCGTTCATCATCCTTCCCCAGTTGTTTACCGGCTTTAGTAAAGGGAGGGCAAGGAACACCTCCTGCTAAAAGATCTATCCCTTTATATGGATTGCCATTGAAATTATTAAGATCTTCTTCTATAACATTCCAGAGCGGCCTATTATATCTAAGAGTATTACAACAAGCATTATCAATCTCAATTAGTGCATCAGGTTCAAAACCTGCCCCTTCAAGCCCTAGAGCTTGACCTCCGGCCCCCGCACAAATTTCGACACAGTGTAACTTATCCATTCTCAACTCCTGCAAACCAATCAACTTTCTTAAACCATTAAAAACCTTAGCAATGTTTAATAATATATATTGTAAATTTTTAAGCCTCAAGCTTAAATGCGATAATACCAAAGATAACTTATTATTTCAATTTCAGAATTGTTAAAGCTGTGCGAATCAGAACCACACTAATGCCCCTACCTTAACCGTACCCTCGTTCCGTCTTCAATCTTCAAGTCGGGGTGGACGAGATCACTCTTCCCAGCGTAGCGCGGCACCGGGAAACTGCCCGGCCACGCTCCGCGAATTAAAAGCACACTGTTGTGCCTACTGGCAGGAGAATTTATAGCCAGTGATAGGCGTGCACGTCCGTCCGGCTGGCACCGGCTTACTTATCCCGGTTATAGTAAGGGACGTCGGCAGGCTGCTCTTCGCGTAAGAGCACCACAGCTTGCCGGAGAGGACGGAGTGCGGCGAATGTCTTACAAGGGTCAGGGATTGATAGCCGGTTGGATAGCCTTTCGGTTGCCACCCGCTCGGTGCGGCAGCCGTAGAGTCGATATTTACGTTCGTCACATGGAGATCCTGTGGACACTCAATGATCAAGGGCGCTAGAGTGCCGCCCCCGGTCGGCACCTTCTTCATAATCGTTGGTGAGCGCCGCCCCTGCTCCGCCGCTTCAGCTACACCCAGTGAAAATACAAAGAGAGCGGTTAGAAGAACCGCGAAGGCCAAGAACAACTTTCCGCTACCTCTGTCTTTAGACATTGCTTCCTGAATAACGCTTCCGGTCTCCATAGTCTTACCACCTTTCCATGCGCGCGCGGCCTTGCTATGATCCGGTGCGCTATCTCAGCCTTACCCTCGTCCCGTCTTCTATCTTCAGGTCGGGGTGGACGATTACCTCTTCTCCTTCTGAGATGCCTTTGCTAACTTCGGTAAATAAGCCGTTCTTCCTGCCTATCTCTACTGGCTTTAGAATTGCGCGACCGTTCTCCACTGCGAAGGCGGCCCAGCTATCATCTCCGGCCTTAAAGAGAGCGCTAGCGGGTACTTGAAGTAAATCTTCTGCCTGCCAGAGGATAAAGCCCGCCTCTACGCGGTAGCCGTCTCCGAGGCGCCCCCACTCTTTGGGAGGCGAGGTGATATCACTTATAACGAGCACCCTTTGCTCTTCAACGCCTAAGGCCGATACCTTGGTAAAGCCCGCTGGCTCTATTAGGCGGACCTTGCCTTTAAGCTCCCCCACGCCGCCCCAGTCTCTAAATATCACATCCGTCCCGGCCCGTACCCTGACCGAATCTGCCGAGAGGAGTTCAACCTCGACCTCAAGGCTCGCCGGGTCGCCTATGTCAAAGAGCATCGCGCCCTCCGCCGCCGCGCCCTCGCTCTTTTTGTGTATCCTTAGAATCCTGCCGGAGACCGGCGACTTAATACTAACGGGCTCAAGGCGCTCCGCCTTCTTTTTCGCTATACCCGCGCCGTCGGCCTGATCCGTTCCGGTTACAGTACCGGTCGAGAATCTAAGCGCCGTCTTCGCGGTAAGAAGCTCGTAGCGAGCGACGTCTTCAGCAAAGGTAGAGCTTCTAAGCTCCGCCGCCGCACGGTCATTCATAGTAGTGGCCCGCTCGTAGTCGCCCTCTGAGATAAAACCATCTTTTAGCAGACCGGTGAGGCGTTTTAATTCGCTTGCGTAGTACTTTGCCTCTGCGCCAAGCGCCACGGTCCTCTCACCAGCCGCGAGCAAGGCCGCCTCGCCGGCCTTTACCCTAGAGTGTGCCTCGGCCTTTGAGCGAGGGTCCAAAATGATAGAACGGCGCGGCTCTATCTCTACGAGCACCTCGCCCTTCTTTACCGTGTCTCCGGCGTCGAAGGCTACGCGCCTCGTAAACCCGGAGACCGGGGCGCTCACCACAAAACGGTCGGTTACGCGCGTCTTACCCTCCTCTTCAATTACAAAACGCATGGGTCCCCGCCGCGCCGTATAGACGTCAACAGCTACCGGCTCCGGCCTGTAGCCGTAGATGAGCGCCGCTACTACCAGGACGGCGATTATAATTATGATTACGATTCTTTTAGTATTCATGGAAACTTTCTATTCCCTCGCTTTAAGGACCTCGACCAGGTCGAGGTGGTCGAGCTTTCTACGTACGATAAGCCCTGAGATGCAGGCCGATACTAAAACGATGACGGCGGCGAATGCGTATGTGTCGGCATTAAGCACCAGAGGAATCCTGAAGAGATCCGTCTGGAGCGAGGCGTTAAGCCCCGCGCATAACCATCGGCCAAGCAGGAAACCAACCGGTATCGCTGCGAGCGTCAGTGCCGCTTGCTCTCCAAGAAGGATAAACGAAATCTCCCCCCTTGTAAAGCCGAGAACCCTAAGGCTCGCCAGCTCCCTCGACCTCTCGGATAGCGCAATGCGAGCGCTATTATATACCACGCCGAAGGCAATCGTCCCGGCGAGGATAGTTATGAAGAAGGTAAAGATAGCGGTCTGTTCACCCATCGTGTCGTAGACGTTCTGGATTCTAACGAGCTTATCGTCAGTACCCGCGACCCTCGGGGTCTCGTTAAGGCGCCTGTTTATGCTCCCCCGGTATTCACTGTCGATATCGAGATTAACGCCGCTTATTACGTTTCCCTCGCCCATGAACCTATTTAGAGCGCCTATCTCCATATATGCGGATACACCGATGAACTCGCTTATGAGCGCGGAGACCATCACCTCGCGCACACGCCTGTCCCCTTCGAGCGTTTCTACCGTTAGAATGTCACCGGGGCTAACGCCGAGTATTCCCCCGAGGTGGTCTGTGAGGACTATACCGTCGCCGGGTATACTTATCTGCTTCATCTCTTCATTTAAGAGCAGGCTAAGCTCCCCCTCTGCCGGTATGCCCTCCACTGCGGCACGGTAGCTCCGGTGCCCGTAGACGAACCTTGCCGGGACCGTTCTGAAGGGCTCTGCGTACTCTACTCCGGGAAGAGCCATGAGTTCGTACAGGGCCTTGGTCGACGCGGGCTCCGTAAAGGTGACGGTTATATCCTCCCTGTTTGAAAGCGCAAAGTTCTCGACCATCATATCGACCGAGTCGTCGAAGTAGGTACCCATCATCATAATGGCGCACGCGAACCCTATACCTATTACAGATAGCGCGCTCTTTACGGGCCGTCTTTCGATGTGCCTGATGATCATACGCCCAGGCTGCGAAAAGAGATTCTTTAGCCCGAGCCTCTCTACTATCGTCTCGCGGTAGCTAACCGGAGGCTCCGGGAGCATTGCCTCGGCTGGCGGCATCGCCGAAGCCCTCCGGATGGCGAAGAGGGTGCCGGTAAGTACCGCGATAGAGGTTATAAGCGCCGCACTCGCTATTACCGAAGGCCGGAGCTCGTAGGTTATGAACGGAAAGCGGTAGAAGACCATATACATTTCACTAAGGTTTCGCCCGAGCCATATTCCAGCTATGATACCTCCGGTAAGGCCGACGGCCATTACCAGAAAAACGAATTTAATGAAATGAAGCGCAATGTCGATGTTCCTGTAGCCGAATGCCTTAAGGAGCCCGATCTGCTCGCGCTGCGTGCTTACGAGCCTCGTCATTACGACATTTAGGAGAAAAGCGGCAACTCCCAGGAATATCACGGGAAAGATGGTCGCCATCTGCGAGAGCATCTTAAATTCCTCGGATAGATAGCGGTTCGACAGCTGGTCCTTTCTGCCGTAGGAGCCGAGCCCGCCGTAGGGGTCGAGGATATCGTCCAGGCGGTCTATTATCTCTGCGATATTAGCCTTAGGCGCCGTAGAAAGAACGACGTCGTTAAAGGCCCCCTCCATATCAAAGGCCGCCCTCATGGGGGTTATGCCCATCCATATAATCGCGTAGCGTTCGAAGTCGGGTATCAGGCTCCCGGGTTTTATCTGGTAGATATACTCCGGCGAAAGGGCTACTCCGACTATTGCAAGCGACTTTTGTCTGCCGTTGATCGTGGCCTTTAGCTTATCTCCCGGCTTTAGGTCATGCGCCTCGGAAAATGACCTGCTTATAACGACCTCGCCGGAGGTCCCCTCTTTAACGAGACGGCCTTCCTTTAGATAGAGCCTGTTAAGGAGCGGGCCAGCGGAGCCGGGGGAGTCGGAGATGGAGGTGAGTCTTCCGGTTATCGGCTCTGAAAAGCCCGTAACTTCAAGGCGTATCTCGGAGGCGACCCGTGTTGATACATTCTCCACTCCGGGTATCTTGCTTATACGGGACTTTAAACTCTCAGGAGCGCGCTTTAACGAGGCGAATACGTCGCCGAGCCTGTAGTTGTCGTAGTAGGCGGCCTGCGTCTCTTGCAGAGAATTTAGCGTACTGAGGCTCATTATATAGGTAGCTACCCCGCTTGCGATAACGAGAGCGATTGCAAGCGACTGCCCCTTCATCTTCCATGTGTCTCGAAGTAACTTCTTGTCGAGTGAAGTGAGTATTTTACCAGATAAGTTCACTTGGCGCCTTCTTCGAGCCGTTAATTAGAATCTCCGAAATACGGCCGTCGCTCATGCGGATTATCCTGTCGGCCATATCGGCGATACCGGCGTTATGTGTTATAAGGGCTGTCGTTGTGCCGAGTTCGGTATTTACTCGTGCAAGGGCTTCAAGCACGACTATGCCGGTCTCGGAATCGAGCGCCCCGGTGGGCTCGTCGCAGAGGAGAACCGCCGGGTTTTTGGCTATTGCGCGGGCGATAGCTACGCGCTGTTGCTGCCCGCCGGATAGCTGCGAGGGAAAATGATCAAGGCGGTCGCCAAGACCAACGAGCTCGAGCGCCGCTTCCGGCTTCATCGGGTCCGTGGCGATCTCGGTTACGACCGCGACGTTTTCCCGGGCCGTTAGGCTCGGTATCAGATTATAGAACTGGAAGACGAAGCCGACGTGGCGGCGGCGGTAAGTGGTAAGCTCCTTGTCAGAAGCTCCGATAAGCTCCCTGCCGTGGTAGGTTACTCTGCCAGACGATGCGGTGTCCAGGCCGCCGAGGATATTTAGAAGTGTTGACTTGCCACTGCCCGAAGGGCCAAGGAAGGCCACTAGCTCGCCTGCGTAGAGCTCCATATCCACGCCGCGAAGCGCGTGTATCTGCACTTCGCCCATGTCGTAGATCTTCGTGAGCCCCTCTGCCTCAAAGACCGTATCTCCGTGAATGTAAGCGCTATTCGCTTTCTCAGACAACTCCGCACCCGCTATATTATAATAGTCAGAATACCTAACCGATTAAGGACGACCATATTTTAATTATACCTTAAAAACAGGGCTGGGTCTTCAGGCGTTTTACGGGTATCAGGTTACGGAGAAGCCTACTTTTTTCCTTTACCGTACTTATCCCAGAGCACGCAAAACTCGGCGTGTTCGTCGTTTTGACACGCCTTCTTAAGGCCCCACTTGAGTGTTATCGGTGCGATGAAGGTAGTAATGAAGGCCATGAGTATTAGCGCCGAGAATTGATCCGTCGTCAGGAGCGGTTCGGCTATCTTTCCGGCCAACAGGAGCTCGTCGCTTAATTTTATAACGACCATCGCGACGACGAGCTCCACGGCGCCGCGCCCGTTCATGCCAAAACCTATGATATTGGATTCCCAGAAACTGTGTCCGCTAACGTAGCCTCCGAGTCCGCAGCCGACGAGCTTACCGATAATGGCGATGACCGTAACTACTCCGGTAAAGACCCAGAGAGATACTTCGAAGCTCAGGTGCAGGTGGAAGGAGAGGGTAACGAAGAAGATCGGCGCTAGAAAGCCGTAGCTTAGAGCGTAGATCCGGCTCCTGAGATGCTCGAATGATTCCGGGTCGCGCACGAGCTTTCTTACGAACTGTCCGGCGACGAAAGCGCCGATAATAAGGTGCAGCCCAGCGAGCTCGGCGAAGAAGGCCAGGACGAGGGCGGAAAGGAGCGCGAAGGTAAAGTCCCTTGAGGCGTCCGTATCAAAGCGCAGGTTAAGCCTTCCGAGGACGAAGTGGCTAAGGAGAATCACAGCTCCGAAGAAGGCGACTACCTTAAATAGGACGAAGGCGACTACTCTTGGTTCGATGCTTCCGCTCTCGGCGAGCCCGAGGAGGAGAGAGAGGGCAATTAACGCCATGATGTCGTCGGCTATGGCGGCGCCGATTATTATGTGTCCGAGCTTCGTCTTCTGTATCTGCATGTCGTGGAGTATCCTCGCCTGAACGGCGAGTGAAGTGACCGATAACCCCATGCCCATGAAGAGCGACTGGTACTGCGTGCCGCCAAAGAACCTGGTAAAGAAATATCCGAGCACGAATGGGAGCACGAAGCCGCCTAGGGCAACTATTACTGCGGGCTTTATATGTTCCAGAAGCTCTTCCGGGTCCATCTCTAGCCCAGCGTAGAACATGAGGAAGAAAATGCCGAGCTCAGCCATGAACTCTATAGGCTCTGAGCCGCTTATGACCCCTAATAGCGCCGGGCCTAGGATCAGCCCCGCAGTGAGTTCTCCAAGAACGACGGGTAGGCCGAAGCGACCAAAGAGGCTCCCGAAGGCCCAGGCGACTGTAAGTATCAGGAATAGATTTATTATCAAGTGATCGGATAACATCGGGTTTGTTCCTTATTTCAGGGGATTTAAGACATATTTCGATTATAGCATAAAAGGGAGTAGAAATAGGGTAAAGACGATAGGTTTGATCCAGGTTGTTAACGTAAACGCGAAAGGAGAGAATCCAGAAAGATTTGGGGGATAACAAAGGCTTGGAGGTTAAAGTTGAATGACGTTTTAGAAGTAAAATCCTTCTTCAGGCGGCTAGGCAACAGAATTTTCACCCGAAATTACCTTGAATCTTTACCACCTACATATCTCCAGTGCCACGGCTCGTAGGAGACCGCTCCTCCCGGAGGAAAAGATAGCTCAAAGCCGTAGCCATCGGCATTGGCCTTAAGCCACTTGAAGGCCGGGGTATCTTCGAAGCAGCTCTCCACGTCGCACCCTCTTTTGGTTTTATCACCGATATCGACTGCGAGCCCCGTATGGTGCTCCGAGTAACCCGGAGGCGCCACCCACTTTGCGGCGGCCTTTTTGGTGCCGTATTTTTTAACGGCCCGATTAAACAACCCTTCCTGGTATGAGACCTTCCTGAAGCCCGATATAGGTAGTATCTCAACGCCGTCGGCGCTCGCCGCCCGCCGCATCCTGATAAAGGCAATCGCTGCGGGGCTATAGAGCTTTACGGTACGGCCGGTATCCCTGTACTTGCCGGCAGGAAGGAGGGCCGCCTCGTCGCACTCGGCATAGGCCGTGTGACCGTAGAGGGTATCGTTTAGTCTCTCCGGTAGTCTCTCCGGGGGGAAGGCGAATGCGACGCCTGCTCCACAAGAGAAGATGGCCATAGTAAATAAGGTGAAGAAGACGCAAAAGGAGAGAGAGCGTAAGCCGGAGCCGAATATGGAAGATGGATGTGACACGGAAGACCTCTTCATAGCCAGCAGGGCAAAGACCCTACCACGGCACACTTACAGAGGAGCTTGCGCCTTGAAGACGCTCTTTCATAAAAGCCTTAAGGCGTTCAAGAAGCTCCGGGTTTTCGGCCTCGAATCTCATCACCATTGCCGGCTGCGTATTGGAGGCGCGAAGGAGGGCCCAGCCGCCGTCCACTATCACCCGGAGTCCGTCAATAGTTACGACATCCTTTACAGTGATATCCTCCGAGCCTTCGGCTATGGTTGCTCCAAGCTCTTTTACTACTGTAAACTTTTCCTTGTCAGGACAATCAACGCGTATCTCCGGCGTGGAGAATGTCTTTGGGAGCCCCTTTAAGAGCTCTGAAAATTTATACCCCGGGTCAGTCTTCCTCTTCTCGGATAATATCTCGTAGAGGCGGCAGGTGGCGTATATGGCGTCGTCGAAGCCGTAGTACCTGTCGGCGAAGAATATATGGCCGCTCATCTCACCAGCCATGGCGGCATTTAACTCCTTCATCTTGCTCTTTATTAGAGAGTGGCCGGTCTTCCACATAACCGGCTCCCCGCCGGAGGCCAAAATGTCGTCGTAGAGTGTCTGTGAGCATTTCACCTCGCCTACAATCGTAGCACCTGGTGAGTCCTTTAGTATATCGCGTGAAAAGATCACCATAAGCTCGTCGCCCCATACGATATCCCCGGCTTCGCTTACGACACCAATTCTGTCGGCGTCGCCGTCGTATGCTACACCGAAGTCAGCGCCCGTCTCCCGTACCTTAGCTATAAGGTGGGTTAAGTTTTCGGGTATCGTAGGGTCCGGGTGGTGGTTCGGGAAATTACCGTCCGGTTCGCTAAAGAGTTCGACAACTTCAGCGCCTATCGCCCGTAAAAGGGCCGGGGCCACGGGGCCGGCTGTGCCGTTACCCGAGTCGGTGACGATCTTAACCTTCGGGGAGTCTTCGCCGCTCAGGTGAGAGAACTTATCCGTCAGCTCGGCCATATAAGTGGAGATTATATCCGTCTCGGTTACTACGCCCTTCTTCTCGCCCGTTGGCAGGATGTGTTTACTTTCGGCCTGCATTATTACCCTTAGCCCCTGAATATCCTGCCCGTGGATCGTCTCCTTACCGACGCTAAGCTTAAAGCCGTTATACTCCGGCGGGTTGTGACTGCCGGTGATCATTATACCTCCGTTAAGTTCCATCGTATTTACGGAGTAATACGATAGCGGCGATGGGCATTCACCGAGGTCCACGCAATCGACCCCGGCAGCAGTAAGGCCGCTTACCAGGGCGTCCCGTATCGCGGTAGAGCTAACCCTTACGTCGCGACCGATACTTACCTTTGCCGTCTTCTTCCCGGATGTCTTGAAGAGATATGCCGCAAATGCCCGGCCCAGACAATTCGCTACGTCTTCGGTAAGCTCGGAGCCGTAAAGCCCCCTTATATCGTACTGGCGAAATATATTACTCGGTATGGTAAAAGCCATCTTTATTAGTATTCCTCCGTAGCGGCATCGGGCCGCGTTTTTATGCAGTTAAAAGCGCTATCGCGTTAAAAGCGCTATTTATTTGTTCTTAGCCGCTTAAAAAAATCTTTTAAGAGACGTCCGGACTCCTCGGCCATCACCCCCCTCGTAACCTCTACGCGGTGGTTAAGCCTCTCGTCAAGTGAGAAATCGTAGAGCGAGCCGCAGGCTCCGGCCTTCGGATCCATAGCTCCGAAGACGAGCCTCGGGACGCGGGCCTGAATGATAGCCCCCATGCACATGATGCATGGTTCGAGAGTAACGTAGAGCGTGGTCCCTACAGCGCGCCAGGCGCTTTGTTTCCGTGCAGCCCCCCTTAAGAGTATCATCTCGGCGTGGGCCGTCGGGTCGTGGGCGCTCTCCCTCAGGTTATGGGCGCTTTCGAAGACGTCCCCGTCCTTAACGAGCACCGCGCCGACCGGTACCTCGCCCTTGGCCTCTGCCCGAGCCGCCTCTTCGAGGGCGAGGGCCATGAAGAAGATGTCTATCTCAGAGTTAGTCAATCGAATGGTCCTCTGGCGAACGGTTCTCATGAGGCCGAAAGTGGCCCCTGGCAGGTAAACACCAAAATATAGTTAAGATTACAGCATACCCCCCCGGCTTGTCAACCACAGCGGGCCGC
>JAJCZG010000013.1 GCA_029262475.1 Deltaproteobacteria bacterium | reverse complement strand
CCGCACATAATTGTACGGGATAGAAATAATATAGGTATCCCCCTATATTTTGTCAAGCGCAAATAGGATATCTTTTTTTTCAAGTATTGTTTTTTTATTGACGGAACCCTTCACTAACCCTTAACCACTCGTTATATCTGGAAAAACAGCTAGTAATATTATATTATCTAAACGAAACAAATTAAATAGCATCTCCGCTTTATTTTATCAATACTAAGGCACTAACCCGGAACAGAAAGAGGAATAATTTATATATTTTATTGAAATAAAAACAGATATTTAACCGACAAGCTATAGAATAAATACACTACATTACTATAGAGGCTTTTCAGAATCTAATTATATGGAGATCAAAAAATGAATGCTATTACTTTACACCGGGGCATCATCTTCACTCTATTTTTCCTCTTATCTCTTTTGGTCATCACCGGCTGTACCGAAAATAAAGATGACACAGGGACACAAACACCGCACTCATAAACAGGAAAGAGCTTAGTGCTTACTAAATAAAGAATAATCTATAGTTTCTTACAGACAAATCTGGACTATGCCTTGCTTCGTTATTATTATAGTCTGTTAAAATTTTATACAATTATAGAATTATACTATAAAGCGTTGCATAGCATTAATGATTTTAATACGGTATGCGGTACTTAATAACTTGATCCCTGTACAGTGTATGCTATAATATTAAACAGGATTGCCATATACGCCGATAAATGATAAGGTTGTGGTCTATTAATTTTAATAATTTAGATAATACTCCAAATTATGGTCAGGAGGTAAATAATGAACTCGACAGAAAGCGACCGGGCAACAAAAAAGGCTCGCACTAATACTAAAAAAATAAGAGTAGTCCATGAAGCTCCAAAGGCTGGTCGAATAAGTCGTGCTAAAGCCCGGAAGGCAGTTTTGACTGTAGTCAAAGCAAGAAAACAATGCAGCAATGAAAAATAATTACTCTATTAATGTATTCCTGAACTGCCCTTTTGACAATGAACATCTTAAAATACGAAATGCTATTCTGTTTACAATTTATGATTGCGGTTTCGTGCCTAGATGCTCTTTAGAAGAGTCCGATAGCACAACTGTTAGATTCGACAAGATCAAACGGCTTATACATGACTCAAAATTTGGGATTCATGATATATCAAAAACTGAGTTAGATAATAAGACCAAGCTACCACGATTTAATATGCCACTTGAGCTAGGTATTTTTCTTGGCATGGCTCATGCAGGAAATACTAAACAAAACAAGAAAAACTGCCTTATCCTTGATAAGACACCCTACAGATATCAAAAATTTATCTCGGATATTTCTGGACAAGATATAGAGGCACATAACAACAAACCTTCAAAAGCGATTATTCTTGTCCGTAATTGGTTAAGAACTTCTGTTAAGACCAACTTAATACCCGGCGGTAAAGAGATTCAGAAAAGATTCAGAAGTTTTAATAAAGACCTGCCTGAAATCTGCGCAACAGCTAAAATAAGCCCCTCTGATCTAATCTATAACGACTACAGCCTCTTCATTTCTAATTGGTGCAAAGCAAATCCGTTAGAAACACAATCTTAACCTCATCATAAACGACAAAAACAGTTACTTGGTTTATGAAAACATAAATTATTCATACGGACAGTCTCCTTCGTAACTTAAATATATATCCAACAATACACCCACACACTTATTTTAAAGACGCCTACTGCTTTAACTATATAGTAATCATCATCACCCCCCCTCCCATCCTGTTATTCTGGAAAAAGACACCTGAATATTATATAATTAATAGATTCGCTTAATTGAAAGTTCACCCTTATCAGGCACTATGGTTTATGGCAAGAAAGAAGCTAAACACTTTAGAACCCCTTAAGTTCGTCCCGCAGCCGCTCACGAACACCAATGAGCTGATAATAAAGGGGTTAAAACAAAATAATCTAAAGAACCTGGATATCACGATCCGGCACAACAGCATCACCACCGTCGTCGGCCCGTCGGGCTCGGGTAAAAGCTCGCTCGCCTTCGACACCTTATTTGCCGAGGGGCGCTGGCGCTTTATCGAGTCGCTATCCACCTACACCCGCCTCTTCCTTGAGAGGATGGACAGGCCGGATGTTGAGCTTATTCAAAATATCCGCCCGGCTATTGCGATAGAACAGAAGAACCCTGTACGCACGAGCCGCTCCACCGTTGCGACGGCTACAGAGATATACGACTACCTGAGGGTATTATTCGCGAAGATCGGCATCGTCGAATGCTCAGGCTGCGGCGTGCCGGTAAAGCGCTCCGAGCCCGGAAGACTCGCTAGCCTGCTTATAGAGGAGGCCCCCGGCAAAAAGGCCCTCCTGGGCTTCACCATAAACATACCAAAGAGACAGCCGAATGATTTCAATAAAATTACGAACGGCCTCATTAGAAAAGGCTTTATTCGTATCCTGCAAGACGGCGAAGTAATCGACCTCACTGACGACGACGACGGCACTCAAAATACTCCCTTAAATAGCGAAACGAACGAAATGCACGTCATTACCGACAGACTTATACTTAAGGAAAAGGAGCGCACGCGTCTAACCGGCTCAATTGAGACTGCCTTTGCCGAAGGCGGCGGAGAGATGTGGGTAAGCAATGCAGGCGGCGGAGAGATGAAGACCTACACCACCTCCTTTAGATGTGCCTCGTGCGGAATTACGGCAAGGAAACCCACCCCGGTGCTCTTCTCCTTCAACCACCCGGTGGGTGCGTGCCCCGAGTGCAAGGGTTTCGGTAATATTTTAGAATACGATAAGGATCTCGTAGTCCCCGACCGCTCGGTGACGCTTAGAGACGGCGCTGTGGAGCCTTGGACCAAACCCTCTTACCGGTGGTGGCTCGAAGATCTTGAGCCCTTCGCCCTGCGCAGAGGGATAGACCTCGACATACCGTTTTCAAAGTTAACCGAGTCGGAAGTTCGACTGGTCTTCGCCGGGGACGAAAGCTTCGAGGGAGTAGACGGCTTCTTTAAAGAGCTTGAACGAAAGAAGTACAAGCTCCACATAAGAGTCTTTCTCTCCAGGTACAAGGGGCAGGTCTCGTGTCCCGCCTGCGAGGGAAGACGGCTAAAGCCTGAAGCCCTCTGCGTAAAGATTGCCGGTAAGAGCATCGCCTTGGTTACGGCCCTTACCATAAAAGAAGCACGAGACTTTTTTATCTCTTTGGAGCTCACCCCAATGGAAGCGAAACTTTCAAGGGAGACGCTAAGGCAGATCGGCTCGAAGCTCGACTTCCTGAACCAGACAGGCCTTGGCTACATAACGCTAACGAGGCTCACCAAAACACTCTCCGGCGGAGAGGCGCAGCGCGTCTCGCTCGCCAACCAGATAGGCTCTTCCCTCTCCGGTGTGCTCTACATACTGGACGAGCCCTCCATAGGGCTCCACCCGCGCGACATAGACATGCTCATCGTACAGATCAAAAAGCTCGCGGCGAGGGCCAATACCGTCGTCCTCGTGGAGCACGACCCGTCGGTAATGAGGGCCTCCGACAATATCCTTGAATTCGGCCCGGGCGCCGGGACCGAAGGCGGACGCCTCGTCTACTCCGGCACCTCGGAAGAGTTCCTTACGACGGCCCGAACACTTACATCGGACTTCCTTACCGGAAGACGCCAGATAACTATCCCGAGGTGGCGGAGGAGAGGCAGCGGCGAGAGCCTTCTGCTTAAGGGGGCGACGGGAAACAACTTAAAGGGCGTTAACTTCAGGGTGCCGCTCGGGACATTTACATGCGTCACAGGAGTATCGGGCTCAGGAAAGAGCACGCTCGTTATAGATACCCTCTATAACGCCATCGCCGCCAGGCTAAAGGAGAAGGGCGAACGAGCGCTACCCTTCGTATCGCTAAACGGCGACGAGTCGTTAGGCGGGGTACGCCTAATTAACCAGGAACCCATAGGAAGGACGCCCCGCTCTAACCCGATAACATACATAGGCGGCTTCGACGACATAAGGCGTTTCTTCGCCGCCCAGCCAACGGCTAGGGCCGCAGGGCTTACCCCGGGGGCATTCTCCTTTAACGTGCCGGGCGGGAGGTGCGAGGCATGTAAAGGCGAGGGTGCGGAGAAGCTGGAGATGTATTTCCTGCCGGATATATACACCCAGTGCGGCTCGTGCGGGGGCAAGAGATACAAGCCCCAGACGCTTGAGGTCTGCTATAAGAGAAAGAATATATTCGATGTACTCAATATGACCTTTGACGATGCGTCGCGCTTCTTTCCGGCCGACAGGAAGACTGAAGCCAGGTTCTCCATAATAAAAGAGGTTGGGCTCGGATACCTTAAACTCGGTCAGCCGGCAACGACACTCTCCGGCGGCGAGGCCCAGAGGCTAAAAATTGCCCGGGAGCTCTCGACCGGCACGGCACGTTCCATGCTCTACATCCTCGACGAGCCGACGACGGGCCTCCACATGACGGATATAAAAAAGCTACTCTCCGTAATTGGCCGTCTCGCCGACGACGGCAACACCGTCCTTACAGTCGAGCACAACCTGGACTGCATAAAGACCGCCGACCACATAATTGAAATTGGCCCTGAGGGGGGCGACGAGGGAGGCCGGATAGTCGCCGAGGGGAGCCCCGAAGAGATCGTGGATACTCCCGGAAGCTACACGGGACAATACCTTAAAAGGGTTCTCCTTCCAGCCGAATAAGGACGAGCCCACCTACTCTCTACCGTGTTGAAAAAGTTTCCATTCAACTTTCGTTTTTCATGGAAACTTTCCGAAACAGCAGCACTAAAGCTACACCTCATTAACCCTTGACATAACTTGCTTGAGAGAGTATCATCTAGGCTGATATTTTCGCCCATACTATCTCTAAAATTTTTAAAAAAATGAAGGACAGTTCTAATGAAGAAGATCGTCTTTATTGAAGCCAAGCCGCCTAACGCTCACATCTTTTCCAAAACGCCGCTACCGAGGCTAGGAACCCTGCTTCTCGGCACCAAACTTAAGCAGGCAGGCTACGAAGTTAAGTGCTACATAGAGGAGCTCGGAGCACTCGATCTTAAAGATTTATTGGACGCTGACCTGGTTGGCATCTCCTCCATTACTTCGACATCCAAGCGCTCTTACGAGATAGCCAAGATACTAAAGAAGGTAGGCGTGCCGGTCTTCATGGGCGGGCCTCATGTAACTTACCTGGTGGATGAAGCACTTGAGTACTGCGATTACGTCGTGCGCGGCGAGGCCGACGATATGGTAGTCGACTTAGTGAATGCCCTGACCCAGGGTAAAGATCTTTCAAAGATCCCCGGCCTCTCCTACAGGAAAGACGGCGAGATCATTCACAATAAAACACCAACCTACTGTAAGGATATGGACACCCTCCCGATACCGGACTATACACTTGTACAGGGTGTGACCAACGCCCATAAGCAGTTCTGTATCATGCCGGTCATGACGTCGAGGGGTTGTCCCTACGACTGCAGCTTCTGCTCGGTCACATCCATGTTCGGTAGAAAGTACCGTTTTAGGAGCAAGGAACTCGTCTTAGAAGAGCTCCAGATAATAAAAGACAACGGGGCAGACTGGGTATTCTTCTATGATGACAACTTCATCGCCAACAAGAAGAGGACCAAGGAGCTCCTCCGGGAGATGATAGCCAGGAAGCTAACGCCTCACTGGACCGCACAGGTGCGTGTCGAGGTGGCCAATGACCCTGAGCTCATCGACCTGATGAAACGCTCCGGCTGTCACACCGTCTATGTCGGGTTCGAATCCGTTAACCCGGCGACACTCGAGGCCTACAACAAGAGTCAGTCACTTGATGATATAGAGAACTGCATAGAGATACTCCACAAGAATCGCATTCGCATCCACGGCATGTTCGTCTTCGGATCGGACGAGGATACGGTGGATACCATACACCAGACCGTAACCTTTGCAAAAAAGAACGCCATCGAGAGCATTCAGTTCCTGATGCTCACTCCACTCCCCGGCACCAAGATGCAACACGACCTTGAACAGGCAGGACGCATAGTCACCAGGGACTGGGCCCTCTACGACGCCCACCACGTGGTATACACGCCGAAACAGATGAGCTACTTCCAGCTCCAGACCGAAACGATGAACGCAACGAGGGAGTTCTATTCCTTCGGCGGCATATTCAAACGCGCGCTCAAATTCGACCTCTTTAATATCGCCATCGGAGCGTACGGCTACAAGCTCACGCGCGAGTGGTTCAAGACGCACCAGTATTACGTAGACTTCACCAAAAAATTATCCGAAGCAGGCAAAACCATCGAGATAGCCGCCAGAAGTACCGCAGAAGACCTTAAGGAGCAGTTCAATAAACTCGAACTATCCGGAAACGTCCCCGCACATCATAACCACAGGGCAGGATAACGTTTTTATGTATAGATTTTTACTTATAACCCTTCTCGCTGTACTTGTCTGCCCGCCTGCCGACTTAAAGGCCTCGCCTGTGCCAAAGGGCCTTACAGAGAACCACACCGTCACCGAAGCTATATTGCCGGACTCCTTTCATGACGAAAGGCTCGCTTCTCTGGAGAGGGATTCCCTTCAAAAGATATACGGGGAGGTATGGCTCGAAGGAGCTGTCTCCGTAGACCCCGCCTACGAGCCGCCATCCTTCGACGTCCCTGTAGTACGAAACGATGAGGTCGAGAAGTTCATCGACTACTTCAGGGGACGCGGGAAGACCACATTTACGAGGTGGCTCGAACGCAGCACCACCTACATGCCGATGGTAACGGAGATACTCCGGGAAGAGGGACTTCCTGAAGACCTCGCCTACCTCGCCCTTATAGAGAGCGGCTTTAGCCCTTATGCCAAGAGCAGCGCCAATGCCCTTGGCATCTGGCAGTTCATGCTCCTTACCGGGAAACATAACGGCCTCAGGAGCGACTGGTGGGTGGACGAACGCCACGACCCGGAGCTTGCTACGAGGGCTGCTGCGCGCCACCTCCGCAGACTCTATAGTAAGTTCGACTCCTGGTACCTGGCGGCCGCAGGCTATAACGGCGGCGAGGGGCGTATAAGAAGAGCGATTAAAAAGGTCAATAGCGAAGACTTCTGGGTGGTGGCCGAGAACAGAAGGGCTCTAAAGAGAGAGACAAAGAACTACGTACCCAAGTTCCTGGCGGCGATGCTTATAGCCAAGGAGCCTTCGGCCTACGGCTTCACCGATCTAAACTACAAGGACCCCATCGCCTACGACAAGATCATTATTGAAAGGCCGACGGATATTAAGGTCATCGCAAAGGCTTCGGAGGTGAGTGTCGCCGAAATTAAACGCCTTAATCCGGCGCTCCTCAGGTGGTTTACTCCACCCGGAGACGATGGCTACGAGATACGAATCCCTGCCGGGAGTACCGAGCTCTTCAAGGCTAATCTAACTCGTATCGCCCCCTCAGAGAGGGTTCGTTTCCACACGCATAAGGTTCGCCCCGGCGAGAGCCTCTACTCCATCGCCAGGCGTTACAATACCTCAATTAAACCAATAGTATACCTTAATAATATAAAGAAGAAGAGACTCATAAGGGCCGGGTCCACACTTGTAGTACCGGTTAGAGAGAGGAAGAATAGCGCCAGACGAGGCAGTGCCATGGTAGCCAGAGCGGGTGTACCCTCCGGCGGAGCGTATATAGTAAAAACGGGAGATACTCTCTGGGATATCACAAGGCGCTTCGGGCTTCCAATGAAGGACGTGCTGAAGTGGAACAATATTGATAAGTCCGATATCCTTAAGCCCGGACAGAGACTTCACTTAAAGGAAGCAAAGCTAGATTATAATACCGAGGCAGGGCTCTAGGGTCTACCTACTAAATAATTCATGGAGAGAGATTGATGTTTAATGTAGTCGAATGGAAAGACAACAAAGTGGTCATGATCGACCAGAGGTTACTACCCACCAAAGAGAAATACAACACCTATAAAGACTACAAGGGAGTGGCGAAGGCCATTAAGGATATGGTCGTAAGAGGGGCGCCAGCGATTGGTGTAGCGGCCGCAATGGGCTCTGCCTTAGGAGCGCTTCAGAGCACAGCCAAAACCCCGAGAGCTTTCAAGAGCGACTTTAACCGAGTCTGCAAGCACCTTGCCGCAACGAGACCGACGGCCGTAAACCTCTTCTGGGCTATAGAGAGGATGAGGGGCGTCTTCGAGGCGAACTCTGCTAAATCCACGGGCGAGATAAAAAAGATACTTATTAAAGAGGCGATAAAGATCCACGACGAGGATATCGAGATCAACAAGCGCATGGGCAAAAACGGCGCTAAACTCCTAAAGATGAACTCTACCATCCTCACCCATTGTAATGCCGGCGCTCTCGCCACCGCAGGCTACGGCACGGCACTCGGAGTAATACGCGCCGCAGTAGAAGCCGGTAAGAACGTAAAAGTCTTTGCCGACGAGACAAGACCCTTTCTTCAGGGCGCAAGGCTAACCGCATGGGAGCTAAAGAAGGACGGCATAGACGTCACCCTCATCACCGACAACATGGCGGGCTACATGATGCAGCAGGGGCACATCGACGCCGTCGTCGTAGGCACTGACCGAGTCGCCTCCAACGGCGACGTCGCCAATAAGATCGGCACCTACTCGGTAGCGATACTCGCAAGGGCCCATAAGATACCATTCTATGTGGCAGGCCCTACGTCAACCATAGACATGAATATAAAGGACGGCTCGGAGATACCGATAGAAGAACGCTCCGAAAAAGAGGTCTCGCACTTTGCAGGAGTTCGCGTCGCCCCAGCCGGTATAAACATAAAGAACCCGGCCTTCGACGTAACGCCCTCGCGCCTGGTTACGGCTATCATCACCGAGAAGGGCGTAGTAACGGCACCTTATAAGAAAAGCATCAAGAAGCTCTTTTCAAAGTAAATTCTCTTCATATATAATAAAGAGACCCCCGTGAGAGAATAGTCTCGCGGGGGTTTTTTAATCTTCCAAGTAGTCGTCTCTTTCAAAGCTCACCCGGCCCCCCCGGCCCATACCCTCGTACCAGCCCTCCCCTGAAGCGCATCCTCCATAAGCTCAGGGTTTGTTATTATCACTTCCCTTCCGCCGTTGTCCACGAACTCTACGGCGCTCTCTACCTTCGGCCCCATACTTCCAGGCGGGAAATGTCCTTCTTTAAGGAAGAGCCGTGCCTCAGCCGGTGTCATGCTCTCAACCCCCTCTTCGTTATCCTTACCAAGGTTTTTATAGACCATATCTATATCGGTTAGAGTTACTATCCTCTCCGCACCGGAGCTCAGAGCAAGCAGAGCTGCACTCCTGTCCTTATCTATTACCGCCTCAACGCCTGAGAGCGTCCCGTCCGGAGCCTCTACTACCGGCACCCCTCCCCCGCCTGCTGCTATCACGATTACGCCCGCGTTAATGAGTGAAGAGATAACCTCTGCTTCGACGATACGCCGAGGTTTTGGAGAGGGCACTACCCTCCTGTAAAGACTTGGAAGGACTTCGACCGTTACAAACCCCTCGGATATCTCAAGCATTTTTGCTTCTTCGGAGCTGTAAAAAGGGCCTATAGGTTTTGATGGGGCAGTGAAGGCAGGGTCAGAGGCGCTTACGACGACCTGAGTAACGATGGTGACGACTCGCGGACGCGCGCTCCCTCCTCTCCTCATTAGCTCGTTATAGAGGGTTTGCTGTATCAGGGCCCCGACCGCGCCAACGCTCTCGGCATCCGCAATATAGAGGGGCATCGGAGGGACGACTGACCTTGCGGCCTCTCCCTGAAGGACGATATTACCCACCACCGGACCGTTACCATGAGTGATGATGAGTCCCTCCCCGTCGGGGAAGAGGCGCGCCACAAACTCAAGCGCATCTTTTGCGTTACGAAGCTGCTCCTCGATTGTCCCCTTCTCACCGCGCCTTATGAGGGCGTTGCCGCCGAGAGAGACGAGCGTTAGTTTATTTGAGATATCAATCACTTATCCCCGCACAGTCTCTTTCCTTATAGTGGGTTTTTATTTTAGGCCCCCAAAGGCCGTTCTGGTATAAATACCCGTTGCTGACTTCTCTGTCTTTCCTTTTCCGCTCTATTATACCCCGAGCCTATGACCGAAGCAATAGCTTCCCCTAAGAGTTTTGCGCGTATTACTTGGGGTGCGTCTCACATTGTCTAGAGAAGAGACGAGCCTCCAAACCTACTTATTGGGGCGCCTCTTTCAACGATGTCGGCTTCTACAAAGACGAGTTTTTGTAAGCCTCCTTACATGTTTTTTCTCTAACTTCCACTATTCTTATTATATGAGTAAAGAGCAATCATCAAACTTGTCATCAACTGGTAAAGACTATACAGAAGAAGAGCATTTGGGGTACTGTATAATACTTAAAAGAAATGAAAAGATTAAGTTAAGTAAAGCAGTTTTAAATAAGGCCAAGAAAAAAGATGATGAGTAATGATCTGTTTTCGTATAAGCATTCATTTCATTATCGAAGGCGCCTACCACGTTTTATGCGTATTTAAAGACGAATTAGAAAAGAACGTTTAACTTTTAAAGATAGCAGGGAAGACGTGAAAACGAGTGTAAATATAACAGTCTACAGATGGGCGGGCTCATGGGGTCCTTTTAAGATTAAAATCCCTTGTGGAGAGTGCGCGCTTACAAAAGATGTTATTGAGGATACAGTACACAAAGAGCTCGCCGGCATACCCGTAGAGACGGAGTTCAGGGAGTGGCTTACCCAGTGGTGGAAGCCGCTTCTCAAAGGCGGGTGGCACGCTCCAATAGTAATGGTGGACGGTAAGGTAATATCACAGGGGGTGGCCTTAAACCGTGGCCTCCTTACCCAGGCGGTAATAGAGAGTTTTTGTGAAAAATCCTTTATTACAGGAAATCACTTCTTCGGAAAAACCGGGTGTCCGTATTGCAAAAGGGCGAAGAAAGACCTTAAAGATGCGGGGATCGACTACCAGTACCATGACGTCGTAGCGAGCCCGAGGGATTTGTACGAGATGTTTGCACGGGTAAAACCGCTAATCGACTCAAAAACCCCCATTACCGTGCCTCAGATATGGCTCGACGGTAAATACGTCGGCGGCTCCGATACGCTAAGAGAATTACTAAAGCTACCGGCGATAATCAAATGACGGTTTTGATACTTCTCTTCCTGGGCACTTGCTTTCTATCATATTCCAACGGGGCCAATGATAATTTCAAAGGGGTGGCAACCTTATTTGGCAGCGGAACTACAAACTATAAATCCGCAATCTGGCTGGCAACCATAGCAACATTTATCGGCTCACTCTGCTCTATCTTTCTCGCCGAGTCTCTGGTCAAAAGCTTCTCCGGGAAGGGACTTGTTCCGGACGCTATCGCTCTATCCCCGGACTTTCTCCTTTCCGTTGCAATGGGCGGAGCTTCAACTGTAATGCTTGCGACCGTCCTGGGCTTCCCAATATCAACAACCCACAGCTTGATAGGCGCCCTTATTGGCGCCGGTTTAATGGCAGTAGGGACAAATGTCGATTTCAGCATTCTTGGGAACTCTTTTCTTCTTCCTCTCCTCATAAGTCCAATAATTGCGGTTACCCTGGGGGCTACTCTTTATAGTTTCTTTCGCAGGGTGAGGGTTCACTTTGGAGTAACAAAAGACTGGTGCCTGTGCATCGGGAAGACCGAAAAGACTATTCCACTAGTTGAACCGGCTTCCGTCATCACAAGCGCTTCAGTTACTACTACCTACTCCACCCTGGATAAGGAAGAAAATTGCAGAGAGCTATACCGGGGAAGTGTCCTTGGAATAAACTGCCAGAAGGCACTGGATTTTGCTCATTATATAAGCGCCGGCATTGTGTGCTTTGCTCGCGGCTTAAACGACACTCCTAAAATTGTAGCGTTACTTCTTGCTATAAAGGCGCTTGAAGTCCAGTCCGCAATGCTCTTCGTGGCCATTGGTATGGCCACCGGCGGGCTTCTAAATGCCAGAAGGGTCGCTCTAACAATGAGCAAGAAGATCACTCCACTTAATCACGGACAGGGTTTTACGGCAAACATCGTCACTGGCGCGCTTGTGGTATTTGCAAGCAGGCTCGGCATACCGGTATCTACTACCCATGTATCCGTTGGTTCCATCTTTGGCATCGGACTCATTACAAAAAAGGGCAATAAGCGTATTATATCGGAGATACTTTTATCATGGCTTTTAACCCTTCCGATTGCCGCAATACTTAGCGGGTGTATATATTTATTATTAAAAATTTAAGATTGGGAGAGGCGGATAATTGCCTGTGGGGGGAAGGCTCTTTTGACCTAAACCCCCTTAACGGGGCTTATCCGGGTGGGGTGGGTATAAGGAGATGGATTTACTTTCTTATCAGTGAATCTCCGCAATGATTACATCTGTTTTTAAATCTGTATGGTACGTCAATAATAGCGCAGTTTCTACACCTGTACATGAGCTCAGTGGCGCAGTTGGGACACATCTGTGCTTCGAGTTCCTGAATTTCGGGAGAAACCGAGACAGGTACATATGATTCTAAATAGTTGCACTTCTGGCATTTAAGGTAAGCCAATTGAACTCCATAGACCCTGATGAATCATGAGTATCAGTATTAAGGCCCCGAGTTTCCGTATCTGCTTCACTTGTCGTCAAAAGGAGCGACGCGCACGCAGTTCATTCCGCAATTTTTGGCTTCGTTAAGCGCCATACCAGCCATATTTACAAACTGGCCAAGGTCTTTAACTGTCTTCTTGTCGTATGTGGCTATGCCGATGCTTTTGGTTACCCTCTGCTCTGGCATCTCGTCAAAGGTATACCCCTCGAGCCTCTCACGTATCCTCTCCGCCTTTTCAATGGCGCCTTCGATAGTCGTTGCGGGGAGGATCGCCGCGAACCCTTCGCCGCCGTACCTAGCGACGATATCCACCTTCCGTACCGAAACCTTTAATAGAGTTGCAATTTGCTGCAGCACTCCGTCTCCGACCTTGAAGCCGTAGAGGTCGTTTATATGCTTAAAGTCGTCAATATTCATCAACATAAGGCTGAGTGGGGTATTAAAACGCGATGCCCGGGAGAACTCCTCATCAAGACGCATATAGAAGTAATTCTGGTTATAGATGTTCGTAAGCTGGTCGGTTATTGCAGTCTTCTCCAGGAGGCCCTTCTCCCTTTGAACCTCCTCGTGAGTGATGGCGTTCTTCATGGCGAAGTGCGAGGCCTCGGCTACCGCACAGCAGAGCGTCATCTCTTCCTCGCTGAACTCGGCTCCGCACCTGTTGAGCTTAATAAATATCGTTCCGAGTACCGGTTCGTCGAAGACAACCGGTATCACCAGAGAACTTAACTCGATCTTGTCCTTGATGGAGTCCTTTACCTCAGACATCAGGGGGTCTTCGAGTATATTCCTGATGGCGAGCGGTTTCCTGGTCTGAAGAACCTCCATTAATTCCGGATAATTGTTGAGACTGACCATCAGCTCGCTATTGGGGAGCTCCTTTGCGCTCTCCAGGACGTAACACTCATCGTGATCCTTCTTGAGGAGCAGGACCGAACAGTCATTGCTCTGTATCGCCTCGGCGAGCCTGGTGACGATTACGCGGATGATCTCTGCAATACTTAGGCTTGAGAGTACGGATGTAATGATCGAAACCAGATTCTCAAGGCGAAGTTTCTCTTCCTGAAGTTCGGCGACCTCCATGGAGGAGCTTAAAAGCCCTCTAAGCCTTGTGGCAAGCTCCACGTCTTCAAAGGGTTCTATCACATAATTCACACAGGACTCACTCTCCACAAGAAGCCTGTCGGACTCGTTGTTCATGTCCTCGTATATTGTCATCAGGGCCTCTTGAAGAGACTTATTGACGGTGCTTATCACGGCGAGCTGATCGGAACCGCAGTCGTTATTTCCCATAAGGCGCGCAGCCTCGTTGCTCATGGCCTCCTGCACCGTCGTAAGGGCGCTCTGAAGGGATTTACTTATCTTTGCAATCCCGTCCATATGGGCGGCGGCTCTGCTCTTGACCTTCTTCTCTGCCGTGAGCGTGCCTAGAACCAGGCACTGATCGAACTCTTCGGCAAGCCTGGATGCTTCCTTCAGATCGGAGGCGTAGTGGATATCGAAACCCTCTCTCTCGTAGGTGTCGAGGTTCGTCTCAGTACCGCTCACTATGAAAATTTTATCAGAACTCTTTTTCTTATTATTTTTATTACGTTTTTTCTTATTAGCTGATGACATTAGTCCCTCAATTCATTCCAGCCGGGCAAGACATGATCTGTCTGGATTTACAATAAAGTCAAAAAAACATAAATGATTATATCAATAATTCAATAAAAAAAAGCACCACTGGAATCACGATTAATTGTGATCCTGTAGCGCCTTCACTACAACGAGTCCCAAGCCCGCCTTGAACATTGGAAGCTTAACTTATTAAATCAGATAAAACGGATCTTTTATGTGCTAAATGTCACGCACTACCGCTAAATTTTAATAATAACTACGGCATTGACCATCGAATTGCACCGACAAAAATAAGTCAATACTATAAATGTCTATCAGTAACTTAATATATATTTTTGGATTAAGTGGCTTATGCTCTAACATTATATTATAATCAATTATAGCATGTCAAGGAATTTCACGTAGTATGACAGGTAAAGTATAGCATTATCTATATTGCCTGTGTTTCTTTGGAATATCCCTTCTACACCTTAAAGATATAAAACGATATTTTTCATATCAAAGCTCGACAAGCTTAACGATGATTTGACATGTGGAATATCAAACAATTATGATATCATTTACCGAGTTCAGTCGTCACCGGGATACCAGAAAAAATACTTCCATTTACCAGGAGAAGAATGAAATTACTTTTAATACTGCCGAATAGTGAGCGCGGCTGGTGGGGCAAGGTATCAAGGAGCGGCAAGGCCGGCTTCGTGCGCCTAAGCCTTCCGACCATAGCCGCCCTTACCCCGCCCGAGTGGGAAGTTGAAATTCTGGACGCCCGCGTAACGCCTGTAGACTACAACGCCAATGTTGACCTCGTAGGCATATCAGCCTATACCAACGAGATCCCGCCCGCTTACGCAATAGCTGACGGTTTTAGAAAAAAGGGCGTAACAGTGGTCATGGGCGGGGTGCACGTTTCGGCGCTCCCTGACGAAGCGCTTAAGCACGCAGACAGCGTCGTCATCGGCGAAGCCGAAGATCTCTGGGCAAAACTCCTTCAAGATTTCAAAGATGGCCTGTTAAAAGATAAGTACCAGGCCCACTCGCTCACGAATATGAAGAATATGGTCATCCCGCGTAGAGAGCTTTTGGACCGCTCCATGTACGGCTCGGGCTTTAATACTCTCCAAAGTTCACGGGGCTGCCCCTTTGACTGCGACTACTGCGCTGTGACCGCTTTCTTCGGTAACGAGTTCAGAACCCGCCCCGTCGAAGAGGTCGTCTCCGAGATTAAGGCCATCGGCGCTAAAGAGTTCTTCTTTATGGACGACAATATCATCGGCCGGCCGAAGTACGCCAAAAAGCTCTTCAAGGCCCTCATCCCACTTAAGCTCACATGGGGAAGTCAGGCCTCTATTACCCTTGCCAGAGACCCGGAGCTTATGGAGCTCTACGCAAAGAGCGGCGGTACTTACGCATTCATAGGCTTTGAGAGCCTCTCGCAAAAGACCTTGGAGAAGCTTAATAAGGGGTGGAACTCTGCCGATGAGTACGCGGACTCCATAAAGAAGATTCAGAAGGCCGGGATAAATATCGTCGCAAGCTTCGTCTTCGGCTTAGACGGCGACGACCCTGGCGTATTCAGGCGAACATTCGACTTTATAATGAAGAACAAAGTCGATGCCGCCCAGTACCATATACTCACCCCGCTTCCGGGGACACGCACCTACAGTGAGATGGATAAGGACGGGCGCATAACAAACCGTGACTGGTCATGTTACCACACCGGCGAGGTCGTCTACAAGCCCATTGGCATGACACCCGAAGAGCTCCTCGACGGCTACCACTGGATCTTCAAGGAAACATATACTGCGAAGAACATCCTCAAGCGGGCCTTGAGGAGCCCGAGAGGTCTAAAGTACCGCATCGGTGCTAATCTCAGTTACAGGAACAAGGCGCGAAAGATGCCGTAACGCCGACGCCCATCAACTTCTCTATCAGCTTTCCCGACCTTGAAGTTCTTTTTTGTAATCCTCCATACATCTTTTCTCCGTAACTTCCATTATTCTTCTTATATATGAGCATGATTCACAATCCTTTACTTCCACCTACGAGCGTTAAGAAAACGGTAGTAGGGCTTCGTGAGAATTGTATTCTCATGAAGCAGGGCGAGAGAGTTGAATTAAGCCGTCACACTCCTGGCGGCGAGCGTAAAGAAGAGGGAAAATATACGGGTATCTCAGGATACGAAAACAGTAATTATTAAAGAGAGGAGGATACAATGCAGAAGATAGCAATCATACTCCACGCGGAGCCGGGGAGTCAGGACGCAATGGGGAGGGCGGCCCATGCCCTGCTCTATACCCGGGAGCTTAAAGAGGCCGGGCACGAGGTAAAGCTCATATTTGACGGCGGCGCGACAAAATGGGTAGGAGAGCTCATAAAGCAGGACCACCCTCTTGCGTCTATCTTCAACGCGGTAAAGGCATCCGGAGCCATTTCGGGGGTTTGCGAGTACTGCGTAGGGGCATTTGGGGGAAATACCAAGGATATAGAAGAGTGCGGTCTTCCTCTGGCAGGCGACTATATGGGACATCCAAGCATAGCTAGTATCATAGGCGATGGGTTTCAGGTAATTACCCTGTAGGCTCTACACACGGAAATGAAAGGAGCTTCGTCATGTCAAAGGGAGTCTTTTACCACGCTGCATCTCCGGTCTGCCTTAACCCTCGGGAGCACCTGCGTGGCATACACGAGAAGTCAAAACATGAGATGTTAGTTCTAAGTATAGGCGAGGAGCGGGCTCGCATAACCGGGAAGGAGAGTGTCGACGGGACAGAGTCCGTACCAGCCGTCATTCAGGACGCGGATGATCTTCACATCAACTTTAGCGCCAAGATCGAAGATCTCTAAATAATAAAGTAACGAATAGAAAGAGGAGAAAAAAGTGAAAAAGATACTGAGTCTGCTAATCATCCCTACCATTCTTCTAGCCTTTACTGGGATGGTTCAAGCAACAGAGGCCGTAGAGTACCAGCAGGTAGCAATGTCGAAGAAACCGTCGGCCACAAAGAACCCCTGTGCCATGAAAAACCCATGCGGAGCGATGAACCCTTGCTCCATGAAAAATCCCTGCGCCAGCGGTGCGTTAAAGCACGGAGAGAAGCTTTGGAAAGACGTCTCCCTCGGTAACTCGGGGATGTCGTGCGCCACCTGCCACCCGAATGGGCAGGGCCTGTATAATACCCCGTATCCCAAATATATAAAGATGCCGGACAAGGTTATCTCGCTTAAGGGGATGGTGAACTTCTGCATGGAAACTCCGATGAAGGCCAAAGCTCTGGACGTAAACGGCAAAGAAATGAAGGCCCTTGTCGCCTATATAAACGCAAATTCTTCAGCGCCTAATCCCTGCGCCATGAAAAACCCGTGCGGAGCTATGAATCCCTGCGCCACAAAGAACCCCTGCGCCATGAAAAACCCATGCGGAGCGATGAACCCGTGTGGTACAATGAACCCTTGCTCCATGAAGAATCCGTGCGGAGGCATGTAGTCGGGAATTAAATCACCCCTTTTATACTGAGCGGACAGGTCACCAGCCTGTCCGCTCAGTTAAAATCAATAAAGATCATCTTATTGTAACAGAAAACACTGCTATGCAAGCGTAGATGCCGCCACGGCCAAAGATGCAAAAAAACTGTTCTTATCCAGAGAGATACAGCCATTAGATGATGATCTTTCAGGAGTAAATAATGACCACCGATTTAATCGAAACCGCTTACAGAGGTCTCTCCGCTCTTCTTCTGATCGGACTGACGGCGCTCATCCTGACGACACTCATCCTTTTCATCATTGATATAAGCCAGACAAAAAATGCCGTGCGTCGTAACTACCCTGTCATTGGTCGTTTCCGGTCATTATTCGAACGTCTTGGCACCTTCTTCAGGCAATATTTCTTTGCCATGGATAGAGAAGAGATGCCCTTTAACCGCGCTCTCAGGGAATGGGTCTACCGTGCCTCAAAAAATGAAGATAACACCATCCCCTTCGGCTCGACGCGTGATTTAACTCCGCCCGGCAGCATCAGCTTCGTCAATTGCCCATACCCGGAGCTCGATATAGACGAGGCTCCCGGTAAGCCGGTGATCATCGGCCCCGAGTGCCGAGACCCATTCGAAGCGAAGAGCATATTTAATATCTCCGCCATGAGCTACGGCGCACTCTCGAAGGTAGCGGTTCAAGCGCTATCTAGCGGGGCGGCAAAGGCAGGCATATGGATGAATACCGGCGAGGGTGGACTTTCCCCTTATCACCTCGAAGGCGGGTGTGATATCGTAATGCAGATAGGTACGGCGAAGTACGGCGTTCGTGACAGAGACGGACTCCTCTCCGACGAACGCCTCCGCGAACTGGCCGCCATAGAGCAAATCAGAATCTTTGAAATCAAGCTCAGCCAGGGCGCCAAACCGGGTAAGGGCGGAATTCTACCGGCTAGTAAAGTGACGGCTGAGATCGCCGCTATTCGAGGTATCCCCGAGGGCGAGGATTCGATAAGCCCCAACAGGCATCTTGATATCAATAGCCCGGGTGAACTCCTGGATATGATCGCCCGTATAAGGGAGGTCACCGGCAAACCCGTCGGCTTCAAGTTTGTGATAGGAGGCTGCAATGTGCTGGATAATCTATTCGATGAGATCAAACGGCGCGGCGACTCATCGGCCCCTGATTTCATTACACTGGATAGCTCGGATGGCGGCACGGGGGCCGCACCGCAGCCCCTGATGGACTTCATGGGTCTGCCGCTTAGAGAGAGCCTGCCTATGCTGATTGACCATCTCGTCGGCTACGGCCTGCGCGAACGAGTACGCGTAATCTGCTCGGGGAAACTCATCACCCCATCGGGGGTGGCCTGGGCGCTCTCAATGGGGGCGGACTTTATTGTCTCGGCACGCGGTTTTATGTTTGCGCTTGGCTGCATCCAGGCCATGCAGTGTAATAAAAACACATGCCCTACCGGCGTTACCACGCACCAGAAACACTTGCAGCACGGCCTTGTCCCGGCGGATAAAGCGGTGCGTGTTGAGCATTATGTTAAGAACATGCTCCATGAAGTCGGTATGATAGCTCACTCCTGCGGCGTAAAGGATCCGCGCAAGTTATCGCGCAGTCATGCGCGAGTTGTTACCGCCGGTGGGAACAGTACCGGACTGCACATCCTACATCCTGAGACAGTGGAAGGTTATCCGCACGGCAAGCCAAAGGAGTAAACAATGAACTCACCTAAGTATTTCCCGATGATGATCTCCGGTGCAACCGAACTGGAAGGAAAGCCGCTCGAGGTCGTATCACCGTACAATGGCGCCTTGATTGCAACCGTAGCGACTGCAAACGCCTCGTGTGTTGACGAGGCGCTGCGCATTGCTACCGAGCTCTTTGCAGATAGGGGCCGCTTAATAAGTGTGGATAAGCGCATCGCAATACTCGAACGGGCTATAATAATAATGCGGGAGCAGGCTAGTGAGCTGGCGCGAGAAGCCGCCAGAGAGGGTGGTAAGCCTATGATCGATTCACGAATCGAGATGGCGCGCTCAATCGACAGTATTCGTATCTGTGTAGACACGCTCCGTACCGAGAGTTCTCACCCGCCTGTGATGGGGATTAACGAAGCTTCGAAACATCGCGCCACGTTGATCAAAAAAGAACCAATCGGTGTTGTTGTGGCGGTAAGCGCCTTTAATCATCCGCTAAACCTTATCGCCCATCAAATAGGACCCGCCATTGCTACCGGATGCCCGGTCATCGTCAAACCGGCTGAAGATACGCCTTTATCCTGTATACGGCTCGTTAGAATTATGCATCAGGCAGGACTACCCGAAGAGTGGTGTCAGTGGATAATGCCGGAGTCGATTGCGCTCTCGGAGACACTTGTGACAGACCCTCGCGTAGCCTTCCTAAGCTTTATAGGCAGCGCTAAAGTTGGCTGGCACTTACGGTCGAGGCTCGCGCCGGGGACGCGCGTGGCGCTTGAGCACGGAGGGGCGGCGGCGGTTATCATCACAAGGGACGCCGATATAGAACGCGCCCTGCCTTCTCTTATAAAAGGGGCATTTTACCACGCCGGACAGGTGTGCGTATCGGTGCAGCGCATATTCGCAGACTCCTCCATAGCAGAGGAAGTGGCCGGTAAAATAGCAAAGCTCGCAAAAACGCTCGTCGTAGGCGACCCCCTGTCTGAGGATACAGAGGTAGGGCCGCTCATCAGGGCAAGGGAGATTGAACGTGTTGATATGTGGGTCAGAGAAGCGGTTACGGGTGGCGCAAAGCTCCTCTCCGGTGGAAGACGCCTTAATAATAATTGTTACGCCCCAACCGTCTTATTTAGTCCGCCGACTGACGCTAAGATATCAACAATGGAGGTCTTCGGCCCGCTGGTATCCATATACCCCTTCACTGATCTGGACGCGGCCATAGAAGAGGCCAATTCTCTTACTGTGGCATTTCAAGCCTCGGTCTACAGCCGCGACATCGATACGGCCTTCTATATCTCCGAGCGCCTTAAGGCATCGGCTGTGATGGTTAACGACCATACGGCATTTAGGGTAGACTGGATGCCGTTTGCAGGCCTTAAACACTCGGGGCTCGGCACGGGCGGCATTCCGCACACTATGCGCGATATGCAAATTGAAAAAATGACCGTCATCCACTCGGATGCAATTCAGTAGGCATGCGAAGCCCAAAGAAGAAGGAGTTAACCATGAAAACATCGGAATTACTCGTCAGTTGCCTGGAGACAGAAGGTATCGAATACATCTTCGGCGTGCCCGGTGAAGAGAACGCCGACTTCATGATCGCACTGGAGCGCTCCGAATCGATTCGCTTTATCCTTACACGCCATGAGCAGGGCGCGGCCTTCATGGCCGAAGCCTACGGGCGCTTAACCGGCAATCCGGCTGCGTGTCTCGGCACACTTGGGCCGGGAGCGACCAATCTGATTACCGGTGTGGCCAACGCCAATATGGATCGCGCGCCTATGTTGGTGCTGACCGGTCAGGGGGCATCTACCAGGCTCCATAAAGAATCGCACCAGATAATGGATGTCGTAGGCATGTTCAGGCCTGTGACCAAATGGGCTACCACGATCCTTCACCCATCCTCCGTGCCTGAAATCGTACGAAAGGCCGTGCGTCTGGCGCGCGGTGAAAAACCCGGCGCATGTCACATAGAGCTACCTGAAGATATCGCCAAAATAGAGACAGACGCAAAGCCAATGAAACCTCACCGCTACCGGCGACCCGTAACCGCCCCCGATCAGATAGAAATAGCATTCAGTATGCTTAGAAACGCAAAACGCCCCGTCATTCTCGTTGGTAACGGCTGCGTTCGCCAGAAGGCCAGCTCGGAGCTTCGCCGTTTTTGTAAAGCCACCGGCATAGGAGCGATAAACACCTTCATGGCCAAGGGATGCGTCGATGCCGATGCCGACTACTGCCTGTATACGATTGGCCTTCAGGCCAGGGACTTCGTAACATGCGCGCTCGATGCCTCAGACCTGGTGCTTACACTCGGCTACGACATGGTCGAATACCATCCGCGCCTGTGGAATGCCGAGCGCGACAAGCGAATTATCCACATCGATTCCCATCCGGCGGAGATTGACGAGTATTATCACCCGGAGCTTGAACTCGTCGGGGATCTAAACTATACGCTCTCCAGCCTAAATACTGATATCGAAAAACTTGGAACAGTTTCGCGCAACCTCTCACAGCAGGCCGAAACTCGCCGTCAGATAAAGCACGAACTCCTTGAGTATGCTGAAGACGAAACAGAGGGCACTATCCGGCCGCAAAAGGTGCTCGCCGACGTCAGAAGCGTAATGGGAAGAGTTGATATTTTACTCTCCGATGTAGGTGCGCACAAGATGTGGATTGCCCGGCATTACCAATGTCACGAGCCCAACACGTGCCTCATTCCTAACGGTTTCTGCTCGATGGGCTTTGCTCTGCCAGGCGCAATAGGAGCCTCACTGGTGCACCCCGACAAGTATATTCTTGCCATCTGCGGGGATGCGGGGTTCATGATGAATCTTCAAGAAATGGAGACTGCCAAGCGGCTTATGAGCAATATCGTCGTGATGGTCTGGGAGGATAAAGCCTACGGGCTGATCGAATGGAAGCAGCAAAATCAGTTTGGTCATCATACCGACCTGAACTTCGATAACCCGGAGTGGATGATGCTCGCTAAAGCCTTCGGCTGGCATGGGCACCACGTAAAGAAAAGCGTGGAACTCAAAGAGACGCTCAAAACCGCCTTTGCCGAAGCCGGCCCAAGCCTGATAGTCGTGCCGATAGATTATCGCGAGAATATGAAGCTATCGGAGCGCATGGGAAATATCTTCTGTGCAATATGATTAAAGGCAGATGGCGACGAGGAATAGAAGTTAGCTTACGGCGCCTTAGCGGTTTTTTTATAAAAAAACCGCTGCTATCGGCCCAGGGAAGAGTGCGGAGAGCCGAAGGCGCTGCAGTGCGAAAAGCCCAACTCAACCCTTCGGCCCACGATACCCTGCCGCGCCTCAGGTAACTACTGCGAGCTTCTTATTCGCTTATATACTCTTCTGCCTTGAAGGCGGCTATTGCGCCGTCGCCCACAGCCGTGGCCACCTGCTTTAGAGGCGTATTCCTTGCGTCTCCTATGGCGTAGATGCCCTTTACCGATGTCTCCATATTCTGATTGGCTATGATAAAGCCGCTCTTGTCCTTCTCTACGTCGATGGATATGGCCGAGGGGTTTGTTCCGACGAATATGAAAACGCCTTCAGTAGCTATCTCTTTCTCTGCACCGGCCTTAAGGTCTTCGATTACGACCCCTGTAACTAGCTTATCGCCGGTAATTTCCTTCAGGACGTGGCTCCAGAGTATTTCTATATTTTCCGTATTAAGAGCTTTTTCCTGGAGTATCTTCTCTGCCCTCAGAGCGTCTCGCCTGTGGATGAGCGTTACTTTAGAGGCGATCTTCGAGAGGTAGACGGCCTCCTTAACGGCTGTGTCCCCACCGCCTATGAGCACCACCTCTTGTCCCCTGTAAAAAGGTGCGTCGCATGTGGCGCAGTAAGATACGCCCTTGCCGGTAAGCTCCAACTCTCCCGGAACGTTAATTCTGCTCGGCTTTGCGCCGGTAGAGACGATAACCGCCTTTGCGCGAAGCTCTCCTTCGCTAGTGGAGAGGACTTTCTCGTCCCCGTCGGTCGTAACACTCTCGACCTCGGCGTACTTTACTTCCAGCCCCGTGCCCTTTGCGTGCTCCTCGAACTTCTCCATCAACCCCGGGCCGCTAATGGAAGGGAAGCCCGGGTAGTTCTCTATGACGTCGCTTACGGCAATTTGTCCTCCCAGGGCCAACTTCTCCACGAGGAGAGTCTTTAGCATCGCCCTCTGGGCGTAGATTCCCGCGGTAAGCCCACCCGGACCGCCGCCGATTATTATAAGGTCGTACATATCCACCTCCTGAAATATTTCATTATGATTTCATAATTATAGAACACCGGGGATAAAATTAAAACAATAAATCAACCACGCCAGAATGCCGGGATAAAGAGTATCATCAGCGTATATATCTCAAGCCTGCCGAGGAGCATATTGAGAATCAGCACCCATTTTCCGGGCTCGGGCATGAAAGCATATCCAGATTCCGGGCCGGCAAGGCCGAGCGCCGGTCCGACATTGGAGAGCGTCGCCGCAGCCGACGAAATGGCAGTCGTAAGGTCTACGCCGAGCCATCCAAGGGCGCATGTGGAGATGATAAAGACCAGAAGATACAAGACGGTAAAGCCCATGACGCTCCTTAAAATCTCCGGTTCAACGAGCCTTCCGCCTAGCTTCACAGGCACCACGGCGTGCGGATGGACGAGCCTGTATATCTCCTTGTAACCGAGCTTTATCATAAGCAGGAGCCGGATGCTCTTTATGGAGCCCGTCGTAGAGCCTGCGCAACCGCCAATAAACATCAACGCCAGCAGCATGAGCTGACCGAAGGCGGGCCATGCGGAGAAATCCACCGTACTGAAACCGGTAGTCGTCGTAACGCTCACGACTTGAAAGATCGAATGCCTGAACGAGTTAAATATGCCGGTCTCGCCCGAAAGCCAAAGATTTAGACCTATGAGTACGCTAGCAAGGGCCATCACTATGATATAGAACTTAAACTCGGAGTTTTTGGTATATACCCTGTATCCTCCTCTAAAGAACTTGAAATGAAGAGCAAAGTTAGTAGCCCCAAGAATCATGAAGAGCACTATCACCGCCTCGATATATACGCTGTTAAAGTATCCAACACTCGCATTCTGAGGTGAGAAGCCGGCAGTGCTGACGGTAGCAAACATATGGAGGGTCGCGTTAAAGAGGTCCATCCCAAGGAGTTTTAGTATGACAAGCAGGGATATGCTCATCCCCAGGTAAACGGCCAGAATGATCCTCGCCATCTCCCTGACCCTCGGCGCTATCTTATCGGAGGAGACGACAGAGGCCTCGGCCTTGTAGAGCTGCATGCCGCCGACGCCAAGGAGCGGGAGTATCGCGAGGCAGAGGAGCACTATCCCCACCCCCCCGATCCAGTGCGTCATGGACCTCCAGAAGAGCATTCCGTGGGAGAGCGACTCTATATCGGTAAGCACCGACGCCCCTGTGGTTGTTATACCCGATACGCCCTCGAAGATAGCGTCAACCAATGATGGAAAATACCCTGATAAAATAAAGGGTACGGAACAGGCAAGGCTCGCTGTAATCCATGAAAAGGATACGACAAGGAACCCCTCCCTGTGGCTGATCTCAAAGCCTTTACCACGAAAGAGGGTAAACATTACGGCCCCGATAACGGCGCAGATTATAATGGAATAGATGAAGACGAATGTATCGCCGTCCTTATAGTATACCGTTATGGCGAGCGGGCAGAGCATCGCGGCTGCGATTACCATATTAATGATGCCTGCGATCTGGAGCGCGGGACGGAACTTCAAAAGTGGCCTCCATCCGGCTCGGAAGCTACCCATCCTCCAAGGCCGCTCAAGGGTTTAGAGGTACGTGAGTGGCGCATCAGAAGAACTCCGGCTTCACCATGAGGGCCTTCTCCACCTTCGAAATAGTCTCACGTAAGGCAAAAATTATTACCTTGTCACCCGGGTTTATTACGGTATAGCCGTTTGGGAGCAGCACCTGGTCACCCTTTACTACCGCCCCTATGAGCGCACCTTTGGGGAACTTCATCTCCCTTAGCGGCTTCCCCACAATGTCTGAGGTCTCCATGGCTATCGTCTCTATCCCCTCGACACGGTCCTCGTAGAGGGCTTTAACCGAGAGTATCTTTCCCCTCCGTATAAACTGTAGTATGCCGCTTACGCTCGCAAGCCTCGGCGAGACGGCGACATCGATACCTATAGCCGACGTCATGGACATGTACTCGGGTTTGTCGATGATGGTAATGCATCTTTCGGCCCCAAGCCTCTTGGCGAGTAGAGAGCAGAGGATATTGGCCTCTTCGTCGTCGGTCGTGGCGATGAAGGTGCTGACGTCCGAGATATTTTCTTCTTCAAGGAGTTCGCGGTCCGTGCCGTCTCCGACGAGGACCAGGGTCTTTTTGAGATTCTCGGCGAGGAAGAGGCAGCGCTCTGCGTTCCTTTCTATAATTTTCGGGGATAGTCCAATAGCCTCCAGGCTCTCGGCGAGATAGAAGCCGATATCGCCTCCGCCAACTATTAAAATCTTATTCCCGAGCGAGCCGCCGGAGCCAAAGAGCTGCAACACCCTCTCGGCTTTCTCCGGAAAGGTTACGGCAAATACGAGGTCCCCTTCCTGAAAGCTCGTGGAGCCGTCCGGGATGATCGTCTCGGTTCCCCTGTAGACGGCTACTACAAGTATATTCTCGTCAGGGTGAAGCTTTTGAAAATCCTCAAGCGTCTTCCCGGAAAGCTCGGACTGCGGGGAGAGTCTGCAACCGACGAGCTTTATCCTGCCGTCGACAAAATCTTCAACTTCGATAGCCCCCGGTATCTCGACCGTCTTCATGATACATTCGGCAGCCACCCGCTCGGGGTTTATATTAAGGTCGAGGTCCAGGTATTTTTTGCCGAATATCTGCGGGCAATCTATATACTCCCTGTCTCTGATTCTGGCTATCTTCTTCGGCACGCGCGACTGCGTGCCTGCGATGAGACTCGCTACCATATTGACCTCGTCCGAGTCGGTGACGGAGATGACCATATCGACCTTAGATATTCCGGCCTCATTTAAAACGCTCGGGCTTGATCCACTGCCCTGAACAATTCGAACGTCCAGGCTCTCGCGCAGTTCCTTTACGCGCCGTTCGTCCTTCTCGATGACAACTACGTCGTGCCCCTCGCTCGATAGCTTCTTGGCTATTGTAAAGCCAACCACACCGGCGCCTACGATTATAATCTTCATTTACGAACTCCCGGACGTTAAAGACGGCTACTTTCAAAAGAAGAAAAGAAGCCTTACCCCAACGAAAGATTAACCATCAAACCCTTATCCGCATATAATATATATTACAAGGCCTGCCCCTTGCCGCTTTGCCTACGGCTTCGTGGGTGAACGCCTGCGTCAAACCTTCCTCAGTCCTCTTACCTTCTTCAAATTTCTCGGGTCGTCCTCGGGAGTGGTCTTCGGTGTTTCAAGTATGAGCGGCACCCCCCTTATCGCCGGGTGCCTTAAGAAAGGGCCGAAGGTCTTTATCATCCCCTCCCCAATCTGCTCGTGCCTGTCTAGCTTGCTCCCGAGCTTACCCTTCGAGTCGTTCAGATGAATGAGCTTTAGTCTCCGAAGGCCGACGGTATCTTCAAACCGGGAGACCAGGGCCTCTACCTCTTTAGCCGTGGCGAGCGGGTAGCCAGCGGCAAAACCGTGACAGGTATCGAAACAAAAACCGAAACCCATATCCGTCCCGTCCAGCGAGTTAAGGATATCTCCCATGACTGCCAGATCCGAGCCGGTGGTGTCACCGCCTCCGGCGGTATTCTCAAAGAGAATTTCGACTTCAGGGGCTGAGCAAAGAGCGCCCCTTAACGTCTCAAAGGCCTCCTTCACCCTTCCCATGGCAAAGACTGAGCCTTCGCCCCTGGAGCTGCCGAGGTGAGTTACCAGGTAGTCGGCGCCTATCGCTTCCGCCCTCTCAAGTTCCACACTGAAGAGCGAGAGCGACTTCTCAAAGAGCTCGTCATCAGGGCTTGAGAGGTTAATTAGATACGAGGTATGGATGGCGACGGTATCGATTCCTGACGCACCCCTCTTCTCTCTAAAGAGCGTGGCTTCTTCGGCGGCAAGCGGTTTTTGCTTCCACCCTCTCGGATTTCCGCCAAAGCACTGGAGGGCGTCACAGCCGAGATCCTCTGCCCTCTCGACCGCGGTAGAGACACCACCCGCTATTGAAACATGAACTCCTATTGACATGGCTAACTATCTCCAGGGACGCTCAGACCGATTTCATCTGTGCCAGTCTCCTTACAGCGGCAGAACGAAGCGCATTTGATACGGCCCTGCTAGTGGATAAAAGTCGTACGTCCTTCTCTCTCATAAATTTTAGGTATTTGATTCCGACCGGCACAGGCGTCTTCGGATTAAAGACAAGACACTTTTGAATATTATAGCTCTTCATCCACTCCTTCTTATTCGATATATCCCTTAATATCTCATCGGAGACGGTCTTTGAAGAGGCGAGATTCATCACCTCTTCCTCCGTAATCCTCGGGTTCCGGATTACGCACTTTAGAATCACCTTATTGGACTCGTTAAGAAGGATATTCCTCGCCTCCCTGTTTCCGATCATGGCGAGCTTGATCTTCTGGACTACGCTCATGGAGGTGATCTTTTTAAAAAGATTTTTTTCTTCCTCTTCATTCGGTGCTTCCTCGGTATCATCGACGAGAGAATCGTAAAGACCGGTTACCTTAGTTTCTCCTGCCTCCGGTGTAGCCAAGGCAAAGGTCTTCATTGAAGCGGCAAGCGTAGCAGGTTGAAGCAGAGTATTATCCTTAACGGCTTCTAGCAAGGCCACGTTACCGATCATCTTTTCGGAGTGAGACAGTATGGAAAGAACCGAATCACTGGCCCGAGTCGCAATATCTATGAGCAGAGCTTCCGGTGTGTTTTCATTTAAGACCATCATATTGAGGACCAGGCCACCCTCGGCATGCAACCGGTAGATCTCCTCTATAACAAAAGGGTCCAGGCTGGCGGTCAGGGCACACGCCACCTTAGTGAAGTGAAGGGATTTGAAGGTTTCCCTCGCCACGGACGCCACCTCCTCGTCCTTGTCGAAGGAGAGTATGACAAGGGCCGTCACCATCTCGGCCGCCGTTAGAAGTGCACTACCTTGCGCGGCTTTAAGGCGGCTCTCTTTCGGGGCGTCAGGGGAGACGTATTCGAGTAGTAGCTTTTTTATCTTCATGTATAAAAGTCACGCCGAAGAGCAACACCGCCTTACTTCCCGGCATTCTTTCTAGTCTTAAACCCTGGAAGCGTGCGTCTTAAGAGAATACCTAGCCCCTTGTTAATAAGGCTGGATCTCTTCATGAAAGGCAGGATGGACTGCTTCCGGACGCCCATATCTACGAGCATCCGGTGCAGGGTATCGCTACCGAGCTCATATCTCGTGCCCTTTGTCAGCGCCATTATAGCGCCCTTTTTATTCCCGGAGGCTATATATACCTTCGCGAGATTGATATAAAACTCGGGGATGTTACATTCATATTTTATTGCCCTCGTACAGAGCTCCAGGCCGTGCTTTATCTCCCCGAAGCCCGTGGCCGACGCAAGTCCGCAGTAGGACATATATGCAGGGTTCTCAGGTTCGGCCTTAAAAGCCCTCTTAAAGAGCTTACAGGCGTCTATGAGGCGATCTTCCTTCAACCGCTCTTTACCCTTCTTGAAAAGCTCGGCCGCATCAATCGTACCGAGGTCTTCTTCCTGCTCTTTGGGCTGGTCGCCATTCCTTCCAGAGACGTCTCTCTTTCTGTATCCGCCATCGGGCCTTTTGTTTCCGCCCCTATCAGTTCTGGTTTCCAGTCCGGCGCGAGGAGCTCTCTTCTGAGCGTTCCTTCCCTGCCCGCCTCTTCCCCGTCCGCCCCTCTGGCCCTTTTCTTTCTCCCGGGTGGCGCTTCCTTCAGTCGACTGAGCATTATCCTCTGATTTACCTGCTCCTCGCCTCCTGTTGCTACTGCGTCTCCTGCGTTCCCTGCCGTCTTCGCGCTTTCCCTGAGCTTCTTCCCCCGAGGCGTCTCTCTTCTCTGAACCACCCCTGGGGGCACGGTCGCGCCTCTCCCTGCCACTGCCCCTTCTCTCCCTGCGTCCTCCCGAAGAGGAACCCTCAGATTCCTCGTTCGTCTCGTTACGGCCGCCCCCTCCCTCTACACCTTCCTCGCTATTCAACTGTTCACCTCGTATATAAGTTTAAGCCCCTTAAGCGTAAGGAACTCGTCAATGTAATCAATAGTCTTGCACTCGTCGGCGATAAGTGCGGCCATGCCGCCGGTGGCTACCACCTTCGGCTTCGTACCGACCTCCTTCTTCATCCTCTCCACTATACCGTCCACCATACTCACAGAACCATAAAATATACCGGCCCTGAGGCTCTCAAGAGTGCTCCTCCCAACCACAGAGGCGGGCTTTGATATATCCACCCTCGGGAGCTTCGCCGCACGTTGAAACAGGGCGTCGGTCGAGATGGAGATGCCCGGAGCGATGGCCCCACCCGAGTACGCCCCTTCAGGTGAAATATAATCGAATGTAACGGCGGTGCCGAAGTCAACGACAATAACGGCCACCCGGTATATATCAAAAGCGGCTACCGCGTTTACGATCCTGTCGGCTCCGACCTCCCTGGGGTTCTCCGTCCTTATAGGCATACCCGTCTTCGTGCCGGGCCCGACTACTACGGGCGTAATACCGAAGTACGACGTAAGGGCGAGCTTAAGCACGCTCTCCAGAGAGGGCACGACACAGCTCATCGCAGCGCCGGAGACCTCCCCGGCGTCAAGCCCGGCAACTCTGAAAAGGTCTTTTAATACTATACCATACTCATCGGCGGTTGAGCGTTTTCTTGTGGCGATCCTCCAGTGCGTCTTGAGAACTCCCCCGGAGAAGACACCGACTACTATATTGGTGTTGCCTATATCTATTGCAAGAAACATCAACTCGTAAACCCCTTACAAAATAGAATGGCTGTTTGCAATCCATAGGCTGTACGGTGCGCGAATCAAAAGCACACTGGTGTGTCACCCGCAGATAGACATATCCCCGGATGTGACCGTAACTACTCTCCCGGATGGTTCCCTTACCAGAAGCGCTCCGGTCTCGTCTATACCGGCGCAAGACCCTTTAACCGACCGGTCGATGGTATCTACGGTAATCTCCCTACCAACAGCGTCGAAGTAAGAACGCCAACCCTCCACCACAGGCCCGATCCCGTCTTTCCGGTACAAGGCATACCACTTGTCAAGGCACCCGTAGAGCGAGGCAGCGAATCTGGCCCTTGGGATATCTTCCCCTGCTCTCGGAGAGATCTCCTTCAAGCTCACCGCCGGAGCACGGTCGAAGTTCGTAAGCCCCGTGGTATCCATATTAAGATTCACCCCGAAGCCTGCGACAATGTAGTTAACCCTCTCCATCTCGCTCGACATCTCCGTAAGGATGCCGGCCGCCTTGCGCCCATTGATGAGGATGTCGTTAGGCCATTTGACTACGGGCCTTACGGGGCTTAAGAAGGCCGAAATCGCCTCCGCCGCCGCCACTGCGAAGAGGAGGGTAAGGGATGGCGCATCGGCCGGTTTTATCCCTGGCCTTAGAATTACCGAGGTATAGAGGTTAACACCCTTCGGCGAATGCCAACTCCTCCCAAGCCTTCCTTTGCCGCCGAGCTGACAGTCCGCCACGACGACTACGCCCTCTTCTGCGCCTGCGGCAGCTAACTGAAGCGCCTTTACATTCGTGGACTTAAGCTCATCGAAGAAGTGGACCGTCTTGCCTATAACGCCAGCCCCTACCTCGCTCGCGATCTCGACTTCATTAAACGGATCGATATCAAGTGCCTCGACGGGCAGGCGGTAACCCTTTGAGCGCACAGCCTCCACAGGGTAACCCATGCGCCTTAAGTTCGATATGTGCTTCCAGACCGCAGAGCGCGATACGCCGAGTTCCACACTTATCGACTGCCCCGAAACGAAGGAGCCGCGCTGCTCCTTTAAAACCTTAAGAAGGGCAGAGTCGGCCCGGTGCGCTACGGCGCTCAAGTATCAACCAGAAGGCTTAAATCCACCGCACGCGCCGAGTGGGTTAGAGTCCCGGTCGATATGCGGTCCACTCCGGTAGCGGCAACTTCACCAATACTCTCTATCGTCACGCCTCCCGAGGCCTCGGTAAGCGCCCTTCCACCGACTATCCGGACGGCCTTCCTTAGCGTCGCGGGTTGCATATTATCGAGGAGGATTATATCCACGCCGAGAGCTGCCGCCTCTCTTACCTCTTTTAAGGAGCTAGCCTCAACCTCTATTATAAACCCGCCGGGCGGAGAGGGGAAACCCTCGGGAAGGACAGCGGCGGAGCCTGCTAAAAACCCCAGCTTTACCTTCTCCACCGCCTTTGTTACTCCCCCTGCCGCAACGATGTGGTTCTCTTTTATAAGGACAGCGTCATAGAGGCCGAAGCGGTGGTTTACCCCTCCACCCGCAGCTACGGAGTAGCGCTCAAGGAGCCTCAGGCAAGGCGTCGTCTTGCGGGTATCTAAGAGTTCGACCCCCCTTGCCTTCTTTACAAATGCACTGGTAAGTGTCGCTATGCCGCTTAACCTCTGGAGAAAGTTAAGCGCAACGCGCTCGGCGGTGAGCATCGCCCGAAGGTTACCGCTAATGGTAGCGACCACTTCACCCTTCTTTGCTATTCCTCCGTCCGGGACGAGTTCCCTGTAGACGACTTTGCTGTTTAGCTGCTTAAAGGCCGCTCGCGCTACGAATTGTCCCGAGACGACGAGCCGCTCTCTGGCTACTATCTTAGCAAAACCCTTTTTTCTCGACGGCACCGTCAGGAGAGTCGTAATGTCGCCCGGACCTACGTCTTCCGAGAGAGCGGCACTAACGACCATATCCGTATATTTTATAAGCCCCTCGTCTAATGCTTCTACTGCCGGGGCACGGCGCGAGGCCTTCTTCTTATTTGTCATAATTCTTACCAAAAAAAAAGAGAGAGCTTCTAAAACCCCTCTCTTTGTTAACCTATCGACTCTATGCTATCTATCTGCTCTTTTATCTTTAAAACCTTTTCCTTCAGTCCGGCGAGCCTTAATCTATCCTTCTCGACGACCTCGACCGGGGCGCGGCTTACGAACTTTTCGTTAGAGAGTTTCCCTTCAAGCCCTGCGGCTTCCGTCTCTATCTTATCCATCTCTTTGGTGAGCCTCGCCGTCTCGGCCTCTACATCTATAAGCCCTTTAAGCGGGACTTCATTTTTGTAAGAATCACCGTTTGCAAATGTAGAAATAAAAGCGCTGGTGCTTACACTGGAAGCATCGGTAGCATCGCCCTTATCGGTTTCAGGTGATACGTCCTCACTATATTCGTGTATAACAAATTCACTGATTTTACCCTGTTTCTTTATATAACCTTCGCCGGCCCTTAGATAACCGGCTGATGAACTTGTTGTTGTAGTAGACATCACAGGAATTTCAGCAGATAAAGGTATATTTATTTCAGACCTCATGTGTCTAACAGAACTTATGTGTTCGTGCACCACCTGCATCGCCTTTGCATTTTCACTCTCGTTGCCCTCTTGACCCTCGGGGAAACTTTGGAGCATAATCGACCCGTTTGTGCCGGGGAGCTTATCCCATATCTCTTCGGTTATAAACGGCATGAAGGGGTGGAGGAGCTTTAGCGCCTCTTTAAGCGTACTAACGAGCACTGCCCTCGACGTCTCCTGTCGCTCGATACCGTTAGTCCCCCACAGATCTTCCTTCGAGTCCTCAACGTACCTATCGCAGAGCTCGTGCCAGATAAAACGGTAAAGCGACTTCGCAGACTCGTCGAAGCGGTAGGTCTCTATGCCGCGCCGCACCTCAGAGGCGGCCCTCGAAAGCCTGTCAAGTATCCACTCATCGGCCATAGAGAGGGCTTCGGGGGACGGGTCTTTAATCTCCTTACCCTCTTCAATATTCATAAGCGCGAATCTCGCGAGGTTCCAAATCTTATTGGCGAAGTTACGGTACCCTTCAATACGGTCCTCGGCGATCTTAATATCTCTTCCCTGTGCGGCCAAGGCCGCGAGCGTGAACCTGAGGGCGTCTGTCCCGTAATCGTCCATCACCGAAAGCGGGTCAATGACATTACCCTTGCTCTTGCTCATCTTCTTACCTTCGGCGTCGCGGATGAGGGCATGGATATAGACGTCCTTAAAGGGGACCTCGTCCATGAACTTTAAGCCCATCATCATCATCCTGGCGACCCAGAAGAATATTATGTCAAAACTTGTGGATAACGCGCTCGTCGGGTAAAAGAGTTTTAGCTCTTCAGTCTTCTCAGGCCAGCCAAGCGTTGAGAAGGGCCACAGAGCTGACGAAAACCAGGTGTCAAGGACGTCGGTCTCCTGTGTTAGCCCGGGGCTTGCGCACTTCTCACACTCGTCCGGGTCGAGGGTATCGACGGTAATATGGTCGCACTCCTTACAGTACCAGGCAGGTATCCTGTGCCCCCACCAGATTTGCCTTGATATGCACCAGTCGCGGATATTGTGCATCCAGTCGAAGTACGTATTCTCCCAGTTCTTGGGGATAAAACGCGTCCTGCCCTCTTCAACCGCCTTTATCGCCGGTGCCGCAAGTGGTGCTGCGGATACGAACCACTGCTTTGAAAGCGACGGCTCGGTAACTGTACGACACCTGTAACACTTGCCGGGCATCATCTTGTGGGGCTCAATCTTTTGTAAAAGACCCTTCTCCTTAAAAGCCTCTATAACGGCCTTCCTCGCATCAAAACGGTCCATTCCCTTAAGGGGTCCGGCATTCTCGTTCATAGCGGCGTTTAAGTCCATGATCTTTATCGCCTCGAGGCCGTGGCGTTTGCCCATCTCGAAGTCGTTAAAGTCGTGAGCCGGGGTAATTTTAACCGCACCCGTTCCGAATTCCACATCCACGGCGTCATCGGCTATTACGGGTATCTCTCTATCGATTATAGGAAGAAGCAGCTTTCTCCCGATAAGCTCCGAGAAACGTTCGTCCTCCGGGTTTACGGCTACCGCGGTATCTCCGAGCATCGTCTCGGGTCGGGTCGTTGCGACGGTTATCTTCATATGTTCTTCAAGATGCCCCTCGTAGCCCTTAAGCGGGTACTGGAGGTAGTATAGGCTGCCGTCCGTCTCTTCGGCCTCGACCTCAAGGTCGGAGAGTGCAGTATGACACCTCGGGCACCAGTTGATGATGTAGTCTCCCCTGTAGATGAGCCCTTCCTTGTAGAGGCTAACGAAGACCTCCCTTACGGCCTTACTTAACCCCTCGTCCATGGTGAAACGTAACTTCGACCAGTCGCATGAGGCGCCGAGCCTCTTTAGCTGGTTTATTATTGTGCCGCCGCTCTCTTCCTTCCACTTCCAGACGCGCTCGATAAAACCCTCTCTACCCAGGCTGTGGCGGTCCGTACCCTCGGCGGCGAGTTGTCTTTCGACGACATTTTGCGTGGCTATACCTGCGTGGTCTATTCCCGGGAGCCAGAGGACGTTCTTACCTAGCATCCTGTTGTAGCGGGCGAGCACGTCCTGGAGCGTATTATTTAGCGCGTGCCCCAGATGAAGAGTGCCGGTGATATTGGGCGGCGGGATGACCATGGAATATGATTCCCGCTCCGTATCAACCTTTGCGGTGAAGAGCCCTTCGGCGAGCCAGTACTCCGCCCACCGTGCCTCCACCTCCGAAGGTTTATATACCTTATCAAGTTCGCTGCTACCCATCACTCTCCTCATGTTAATATATTTGTTAGTAAAAAAATTAAAAGGCCCGGCGTAACCTTACGCCTCGGCCTTTCAAGGTACTGCACACACCTTAAGGATAGCGGACCGCAAAAGGAGCGACCAGATAAAAGCCCTTAGGGCAAAGAATAAAACAAACCCTCGTGACCGACCCTTAAGTGTCAATCAGAAAAGAAGAGAAGCCCTAAAAAAAGCCGGAAGAACGTGGTGTACCCCGCTCTTCCGGAACTATAAAAAAAACTTTAAAAGCTGTTATTGGTAAATCACAGCGAGCTTCTAGATTAAACCAGGGGCGCCGCTGCAACACAAACGCATATTACTTTGCAAAAGCCTTCTTAAGCTCGGCCTTTACTATATTCTCAGCCGTGGTTTTGACGAACTCGGCCGCGACCTTTTCAACGGTCTTCGATGTAAGCTCGCTAGCGGCCTCCTCGGCAGCCTTTGTAATCGCCTCTCCGGCCTTATCTCCAACAACCTTCGATGCCGCCTTATCTACAGCCGCCTGGGCGAGGGCCGAAACCGCCTTCTCGGCGGATATTGCGATAAGACCCCCGGCCGTCTTCTTGACGGTCTCGGCTGCCGTGGTCTTCACCTCGGCGGTGGCCGCCTTTTTTATCGCCGCAGGCGCCTTCTTCGCGACGGCGTCCTGTGCTGCCTTTTCAACAGCCGTGCCCACCGTCTTCTGCACGGTTTCAGCTGCTACATGTATGATCGCCTCCTCGGCCCCTGTACTTACGGCCTCTACGGCGGCCTTTGCCAAAGCTGCCGGAGCTTCCTTCTTCATGAATTCATCTGCGGACCTGTGTACCGAGTACGATGCTATTTTACTTACGATCTCTTCAACCACCTTATCAACCGTATCCGAAGCAATTGCCTCAACGGCCATGACAGCGATCTTATCGACAGCCTCCGTGGCGGCCTTCTCGGAAGCTGCGACCGCCACCTTCTCCACGGCCTTTGTTACTGCCGACTCTACGGCCTCTTCAGCTATGGCGGTAACGGCCTTCTCAGCCGCCTCCTTAACTGCCTTCGCGACTTTGCCCTCTATGGCCTTTTCTGCGGCTACGCGTACGGACTTTTCAATGACGGCTCCGACGGCCTCTTCGGCGACCTTGGCGACGAGTAGGGCTGCGTGCTCCGAGACAGCCTTCTCAACGCTCGCCTCTACGGCCTCATCAGCTATGGCTGAAACAGCGTCGATAGCCGCTTCCTTTACCAGGCCGTTCGCCGTGGGCCCGACTATCTCCATCACGGTATCGACTACGAGCCTCTCTATCTCTCCGCGCGGCACGCCGACGGGCGCAGACGAGGCAAAGTCGACGTCGGGGAGCTTCGAGGTCTCATCAGTGGCGGCGGACGCAGTGGGCCATGAGACCACCTCTTCCGCAGGGGAGGCGTCAATGACTGAGGGGCTCTCCTCTGAATCTTTCTCTAACTGGCTCGCCTCGGCAGCTTTCTCTGACGGTACTATCTCTGAAAGCGCCTCAGTCTCCATTTTATTTCCTATAAGGCCGGTAGCCGTCTCTACCCCCGTCTCGTCTTCATCATCGCTGCCGATACCCATCTGGGATAGTATTATATCCTCGCTACTGGTGCTTCTTCTCTTAACCTTACTGAGAGGCGGTATCTCGGAGGCCTCTTCGTCGTATTCAGGGCCAGTGAGTATTGAAGGGAGTTCGTCCGGAGAGGCTGCGGTAAAGTCAGGGACCGGGATCGTCTCCTGGCGTGGCGCGTCTGTTACAAGCTCATCCGGGAGTGTTTCGGCATCGAGGAGTTCCAGGGGCTCCAATTCGGAGATCTCCTCCCTGCTGTCGGGTTTCGAGTTATTGTTCCCTGTAAGGTTCATGTCGGATAGCACAGCGTTGGAATTCAGGACAGGTGGCGACTCATGCAAAAGGGCGCCCACCTTATCCAGAAGGCCTTTAGAGTCAAAGGGCCTTAAGATATACTCATCGGCATGCACCCGTAAAGACTCTTTCTTGTCTATGGTGTGGTCCGTTCCGACTATGAGTATTACGGGAATGGATGCCGTGCCGGGATTGGACTTCAGATATTCACAGAGCTCGTAGCCGTTCTTTCCGGGCAGGGCCACATCGGCCATTACAAGGTCCGGTTTTTCGTCCCTTAGAAAATCGTCTGCGTCGTTAAAATTTTCCGCAACAATAAGTTCGTAATCAAGCTTTGAGAAGGCCCTGGAGATGACCTTCTGTACAGCCTGGCTCGAGTCGACTAGTAGTATATTTTTCTCAGCCATAATCTCCCTTTATATTTTATACATTTAGAAGTTATACTATTAAAAAAATTAACATTTATAGGTCGAGTAAGTCAAGACCATTTTGCTCCGTCCATATGGTAAGATGACACACCTTGCGCATCCTCTCTATTGACGGGCTTACGCCCCGGAAGGGCTGCAAGACAAAAGAAGAAAAAATTAAGTTGACACGCCGAAAGAGTCATGCTATTCTGAAAGCACCTTTCAAAGTAGAATTACCTATATATATTTCCACCAAAAGACTTTAACCATCTTATGTTAAATTCCCACGAGGTAAATAGAACCCCATAATAAAGGCCTGGGTTAATATAATTTCATTTCAAAAACCAGTAACCCTTTTTGCAAACCCTTATAGAATAAATCAAACTACAAAAAAATACCCTTATCCGCACAAGCCGCACTAACGACGCCCGGCTTTACTCGACTGGCACAAACCCCGCACAGGAGCAATCAATGAATCTGAAAGAACTCAAAGAACTCAAAATTAACGAACTCACCGACATAGCTAAAAAATATAATATCGACGGCGTTGCACGCATGCGAAAACAGGATCTCATATTCTCGCTCCTGCAGGCCCAAAGCGAACAAAACGGCCTGATATACGGAGAAGGGGTCCTGGAAACGCTCCCCGACGGATTCGGCTTCCTAAGGGCGCCGGATTATAACTATCTCCCCGGCCCCGACGACATATACGTATCCCCCTCGCAGATAAGAAGGTTTAACCTCCGGACCGGCGATATCGTCTCAGGACAAATTAGGCCCCCCAAGGAGGGCGAGCGTTACTTCGCGCTCTTAAAGGTAGAGCAGGTAAACCTCGAAAACCCCGAAGTCTCAAGGGACAAGATACTATTCGACAACTTAACTCCGCTATACCCGGAGGAGAGACTCCAACTCGAATCAATACCTGACGGCGACCTCTCAATGAGAATAATGGATCTCTTTACACCTATAGGAAAGGGACAAAGAGGGCTTATAGTATCCCCGCCGAGGACCGGTAAAACAGTACTCCTCCAAAAAGTTGCAAACGCCATCACCAACACGCACCCTGAGGTAATCCTCCTGGTCCTCCTGATAGACGAGAGGCCCGAAGAGGTGACAGACATGGAACGCTCTGTAAACGGCGAGGTCATTAGCTCAACATTCGACGAGCCCGCTCAACGCCACGTACAGGTCGCCGAGATGGTAATAGAAAAGGCCAAGAGGCTGGTAGAGCACCAAAAAGACGTCGTAATCCTCCTTGACAGCATAACGAGGCTCGCGCGCGCCTACAATACAGTCGTACCGCCGAGCGGCAAGGTACTCTCCGGTGGTGTGGACTCTAACGCCCTCCATAAGCCAAAACGCTTCTTTGGCGCCGCCAGGAATATCGAGGACGGCGGAAGTCTGACGATCATCGCCACGGCCTTAATCGAGACCGGATCGCGCATGGACGAGGTCATATTCGAGGAGTTCAAGGGAACCGGTAACATGGAGATCGTCCTCGACAGGAAGCTCTCTGAGAGGAGAATATTCCCGGCTATAGACATAAACAAGTCAGGTACGCGTAAGGAAGAACTTTTGCTCGAAAAGGACGTTTTGAACAGGCTCTGGATACTACGGAAGATACTCCAGCCGCTTAACCCGATAGAAAGCATGGAATTCCTGCTCACGAAGATTAAAAATAGCGAGACGAATCAGGATTTTATAGAGTCCATGAGCAAATAGGATATTTTTAAGTTTACTTAACGATCTGTAATGATTATCTGATGGCCGGGCCGCTTTGCATGCGGCCCGGCTTATTAATTTCCATCACCTGGCGAGCGCCCTACTGAAACCCGCTCGACCGGACCATTCTTTTTTCCACAGGCCGGGGCGTGGGCCTGTAAATCGCTTGATAAGCAGTAAACGGAACACAAAAGCCTTTGTAGTCTGTGATAACCATGCAACGGATCATAAAAGCCTTTGTAGTCTGTGATAACCGTGCAACGGATCATAAAAACTCTTGCAATCAGGGAGTTTACCTGCTATTATTCTAAATTCATTTTATTTTTAAAGGAGTTAAAACGATGAGAGAGGGAATTCACCCCGAGTACGTAGAGGCGACCATACACTGCGCCTGCGGGACAGATATAACGACACGTTCGACAAAGCCTAATATCTCAGTCGAGATATGCTCAAGCTGCCACCCATTCTACACCGGTAAGCAGAGGCTCATCGATACCGCCGGTAGAATAGAAAAGTTCAAGCGCAAGTACGGTAAAAAAGACGCCTAATTCAGGCTTTGAAACGTGAAAGTTACGCTCTTAACCCACACACCCGAGCCTGAGAAGACGGTAGTTCTAGCCGCCAAGCTCTGCTACTCTCCGTGTTCCGTCGAGGAACTCGAAGATAAGGTCGAGGGTATATCTTACGAGAAGTTTCTCGGAAAGATACTGGATATGGGGCACCTTTCAGTCCTCGAACACGCAAATTTCACATTCGGAGTGGACGGCATCTCGCGTTCCGCCTCGCACCAGCTTGTCCGTCACAGGATCGCCTCATATTCTCAGCAGAGCCAGCGTTACGTCACCTTCGATCAAAACAACGAATACGTCACTCCCCCGTCCATTGCCGAAAGGCCGGATATAAGTAAACGCTTCGAAGAAGCGGTCGCCGATATCTATGCCATATACGGAGAGTTATTGGACGCTGGGCTGCCGCCCGAGGACGCGCGCTTCATCCTCCCGAATGCCGCATGCACAAAAATCATAATAACCATGAATGCCAGAACACTCCTCCACTTCTTTAGCCTCAGGGGCTGCGAACGCGCCCAGTGGGAGATACGCGAGATGGCTATCGACATGGCTAAGCTCGCAAAAGAAGCCGCTCCTATTATCTTTAAGGACGCTGGCCCGGCGTGCGTCACCGGCAAGTGCAGCGAAGGTAGTATGACCTGCGGAAAGCCCCTAGAAATTAGAGAAAAATTCAAAAACCTCTAACCACACCACCAGTGTGGTTTTAATACGCGTAGCGAGGCGTAAAGTGATTTACCCAAGACGCACTACGCGGCAAATGTTGCGTACAAGTAAAAAGTCTCTTTTAGAAGCACCACACCAGTGTGGTTTTAATTCGCATAGCGAGGCGTAAAGTGATTTGCCCAAGACGCACTATACGGCAAATGTTGCGTACAAGTAAATAATCTCTTTTAGAAGCACCACACCAGTGTGGTTTTAATTCGCATAGCGAGGCGTAAAGTGATTTGCCCAAGACGCACTATACGGCAAATGTTGCGTACAAGCAAAAAGTCTCTTTTCGGGACTCGCTAAGCGAATAAACCCTTTGCCGATAATTTACTCTTTAAAAAGAGTGCATTGAATTAGAAAGCATTTAAATTATGTTACTGGACAGGCTAAAAGAAGTAGAAAAGAGGTACGATGAGCTTGAGAGGCTACTTAGCCTCCCGGAAACGATCTCTAATCAGGAGGTCTACCAGAAGTACGCAAAGGAGCACTCTTCGCTCACGCCACTTATGGACGGCTATAAGGAAATCCTCATCGTTAACGGAGATCTCCTGGATAATAAGGCGATCCTCGACGGCAAGGACGAGGAGCTTAAAGCACTTGCAAAGGAAGAGATACCAGAGCTCCAGAAGAGGCATGAAGAGCTTGAAGCGGCGATAAAGATCTTACTGCTGCCAAAGGACCCGAATGACGATAAGAATATACTCCTGGAAATAAGAGCCGGGGTCGGCGGGGACGAGTCCTCTCTCTTTTGCGCCGAGCTCTTCAGGATGTACTCAAAGTACTCTGAGATGCTCGGCTGGAAGGTCGAGATAATGAAAGCGAGCCCCACAGGACTAAACGGCTATAAAGAGGTGATCGCCATGATCGCCGGCAAGGGGGCGTACTCGCGCTTCAAGTTCGAAAGCGGCGTGCACCGTGTTCAACGCGTCCCCGAGACCGAGGCCTCCGGGCGCCGCCATACATCTACCGTCACCGTCGCCGTCATGCCTGAGGCAGACGTGGTGGAGCTTGACGTATCCCAGGACGAATTCCGTATAGATACCTTCAGGGCCGGGGGGCACGGTGGACAGAGCGTAAATAAACTAGAGACAGCGGTACGTATAACCCACATACCGAGCGGCATGGCGGTATCGTGCCAGGACGAGAAGAGCCAGCACAAGAACCGCGAAAAGGCCATGAAGATACTCCTCGCCCGGCTCCTCGACCTCGAAGTTCAGGCGCAGCAAAAAAAGATAGCCGCAGAGAGGAAGAGCCACGTTGGCTCCGGGGACAGGAGCGAGAAGATAAGGACCTATAACTTCTCGCAGAACAGGGTGACCGACCATAGAATTGGCCTTACTCTCCATAAGCTTACAGAGATAATGGAAGGCGACCTCACCGAGCTTACAGACGGGATAATAGCCTACTACCAGACCGAGAGCCTCAAGGCCTCATAGAGCGCGTCCTGATGGCGAAAGGATTAAATTTTTAATTGGATAAGATAGTTATAGAGGGCGGAAACCGCCTCATTGGAGAAGTTACCGTAAGCGGGGCGAAGAACGCAGTGCTCCCGCTTATGGCCGCGTGCCTGCTCGTGGACGACTGGTGCGAGCTCACCAACGTCCCGGAGCTCAGGGACATTGAGACGCTAAAGGTTCTTCTGCGTTTTATGGGAGCGGAGATCGAAGAGGACCCCGCCGCCGGCAAGCTAAGAATCCGCGCCGGAGAGATAAAAAAGCCCGAGGCCCCTTACGAACTCGTCAAGACGATGAGGGCTTCGGTACTCGTCCTTGGCCCGCTCGTCGCAAGGTGCAAACGCGCAAAGGTCTCACTCCCCGGTGGGTGCGCCATCGGAGCTCGCCCGATAGACCTTCACCTCATGGGTCTTGAGAAGATGGGCGCCAATATAGAAATAGAACACGGCTACGTTACCGTAAGCGCCGAGCACCTGCACGGCGAAAAGATATATTTGGACTCCCCGACCGTCACCGGCACTGAGAATCTTATGCTAGCCGCCGTCTACGCAGACGGCGAAACAGTCCTTGAGAACGCCGCGATGGAACCGGAGGTCGTCTGCCTCGCCGATGCGCTAAACTCTATGGGGGCAGATATCACAGGGGCCGGCACCGACACCATAAGGATAAGTGGCGTAAAGGCGCTTCGCCCGCTTAAGCACACCGTCATCCCCGACAGGGTTGAGGCCGGGACATTCATGGTCGCCTCCGCGATGACGAGAGGAAACGTGCTCATAAAGAACTGCAATATAATGGACCTTGAAACGATAAGCGTAAAGCTGAGGGAGGCCGGGGCGACAGTGGATGAAGAGCCGGACGGGCTCCGCGTCATCGGCCACTATCCTATAAGGAGTGTTGACTTCAGGACCCAACCCTTTCCGGGCTTTCCGACCGATATGCAGGCGCAGATGATGAGCATGATGAGTGTAGCCAGCGGCCTTAGCGTAATACTGGAGACGGTATTCGAGAACCGGTTCATGCATGTCTCAGAGCTTAAACGGATGGGCGCGGATATCACAATAAACGACAGAACCGCCATAGTAAAAGGGGTAAGGGGTTTAAGCGGCGCTCAACTCATGGCAACGGACTTAAGGGCCAGCGCTTCTTTAATACTGGCCGGGCTCGTCGCAGAAGGCACGACCGAAGTTTCAAGAATTTATCACCTTGACAGGGGCTACGAAAAGATAGAAGATAAACTCCTTGCGCTCGGCGCGGAGATTAAGAGGGTAAAAGACAATGGATGAGACACTTACAATAGCGCTCCCTAAGGGCAGGATACTAAAAGAATCCGTACGACTCTTCGAGCGTGCCGGAATAGACGTCAGCATGGTCCTTTCCGACGACCGCTCTCTCATATACGAAAACAAGGCCGAGGGGCTTAAGTTAATGATACTCCGGGCCCAGGACGTACCGACTTACGTTGAGTACGGGGCCGCCGACATCGGCATCGCCGGTAAGGACGTCCTCACCGAACAGGCAAGAGACCTCTACGAGCCGCTGGACCTTAAGATAGGTTACTGCCGCATGGCCGTGGCCGAGGCCAAAGAGCTAAAGGAACGCGACGACCCTTCAAAGTGGACCCACATCCGCGTCGGCACAAAGTACCCGAGGATTACCCTCGAACACTTCCAGAAAAAG
>JAJCZG010000012.1 GCA_029262475.1 Deltaproteobacteria bacterium | reverse complement strand
CGTAAAAATCATTATTATCTTGACATCCCCGCTTGGCTCATGGTAGCAATGGTCTGTTTATAGTCATGCCGACACCGGTCAAGCGCGTTTTTGACCGGCCAAATTACCGACCCATAATAAATAAGAACAGGTTATCTAAGGTTATGATAGATCTAGATATTACATTAATATACCAGTCCATAGGTTTTCTGGTTCTGATATTTATCGTAAGTACGCTCCTCACCAAGCCGTTTTTGAGGATACTTAGCGAGAGAAGAGATAAGATAGACGGGGCCCGCGCCGAAGCGGAGAGGATCGAAGAGGGTGTCGAAAGCGGCATGGGCGCCTATAATGAGCGCCTTAAGGAGGCCACGGCCCACGGCCTGGAGATCAGGGGCAAACTTAGGGCCGAGGCTGCGAAGGCCGAGCAAGAGATACTCGAAAGCGCGAAGAAAGAAGCTAACACTTACCTCTCCGACGTGAGGGGCGAGCTTCAAAAGGAAAAAGAGAGCGCACTAACGACTCTAAAGGAAGAGGCCAAGAGCCTCTCCTCGGATATAGCCGGGAAGGTCCTTAACAGGAAGCTCGTCTCGATAATTCTTCCTCTCCTCCTTACGCTCGTTCCGGCTCTTGCATTCGGTTCCACAGAGGGCGGCCACGACGATGGCGGCGGTTCTGGTATGTACTGGAAGATTGGAAACTTCATCCTCCTCGTCATCTTGCTCTATATTGCATGGAAGAAGGGCATAAAGGGCGGCCTCGAACAGAGGAGCGACGATATTAAGAACGCCCTTGAAGAAGCCCGGCGCGTTAAAGAGAGCGCCGAAGCTAAGGAGCGCGAGTATAAGACGAAGCTCCAGGAGTTAGAAGGGAGCCTCGGGGACGTGGAGAAGAATCTCAGGCATGACGGAGAGGTCGAGAAGGAAAAGATCATACGCGACGCCGAAGCTCTTTCCGAGAAGATCAAGGATCAGGCAAGGCTCGTAGTCGGCCAGGAGGTCCACAAGGCGAAGCTTGAGATCCAGAAAGAGGTCGCAACCCTCGCCGTAGAGATGGCCGAGGATATATTAAAGAAAGAGATCTCGGACGACGACCAGAAGCGTCTGGTAAAGGATTATCTCGAAAGGGTAAGGCTTAACTGATGGGTACATCCGCTATTTCAAGAAGATACGCCAAGGCCCTTATAGATATTGGCAAGGAAGAGGGTGCGGTAGAGAAGTTCGGTGCGGAGCTAAGGGACTGGCTAAAGGTGACCGAAGAGAGCCCGGAGCTCGCTAAAGTGCTCCTAAACCCCATGTTCAAGCTCGAAGAGAGAATGGCGCTCGCGGGTAGTGTCTCGGATAAGCTGTCGAGCTCTCCGCAGGTAAAGAGGTTTATCGGGATACTCGTTGAAAAGGGTAAGATAGGCTTCCTTGATGATATCTCCTCAGCTTACCTGAAATTCGAAGACGATCTCCTCGGAAGGCTCAGGGCCACGGTGGTTTCCCCCGGTGCGGCGGACGAAGCGTTTCTCGCCTCGGTTAAGGAAAAGCTAGGCACGGAGACGGGCAAAGAGATTATAATATCCAACGAAGTAGACCCCGGACTTATCGGAGGGTTTGTAATAAGATTAGAGAATACCGTATTCGACGGTAGTCTTAAGGTGCAACTTGAACTTATGAGAGAAAAAATGTTGGGAGGCGCGGTTTAATGATTAAGGCGGACGAGATAAGCCAGCTCATAAAGACACAGATACAGGGCTTTGAGCAGGAAATAGACATTCAGGAAGTCGGCACCGTAATAAGCGTCGGTGACGGAATAGCCAGGATTTACGGCCTTGAGAAGGCGATGAGCGGAGAGATGCTCGAATTTCCGGGCGGCATATACGGCATGGTCCTGAACCTCGAAGAGGATAACGTCGGTGCCACCATATTCGGTGAAGACTATAAGATCAAAGAAGGCGACATAGTTAAGCGTACCGGCAAGATCGTCGAGACCCCCGTAGGTGAGGCGATGATGGGCAGGGTTGTAAACGCCCTGGGAGCGCCTATAGACGACGCCGGGCCTATAGATAATGATGGTACGAGACGCGTTGAGATCAAGGCCCCGGGAATTGTCCTTCGCCAACCGGTCGAAGAGCCGCTCCAGACGGGAATCAAGGCCGTAGACGCCATGATCCCGATTGGCAGGGGACAAAGAGAGCTTATAATCGGCGACCGTCAGACAGGTAAGACCGCCGTCGCCATCGATACGATAATAAACCAGAAGGGGCAGGACGTTTACTGCGTATACGTCGCAATCGGCCAAAAACAGTCCACAGTCGCCCAGATAGTCGAAAAGCTCCGTGCACACGGGGCCATGGAGTATACGGTCATCGTCGCCGCCACGGCTTCGAACTCCGCGCCGCTTCAGTTCCTCGCCCCGTATACAGGATGTACGATAGGCGAGTATTTCAGGGATAAAGGGCAGCACGCCCTCATAATCTACGACGATCTTTCCAAGCACGCCGTCGCTTACAGGCAGCTCTCGCTACTCCTTAGGAGACCGCCGGGCCGTGAGGCGTACCCAGGAGACGTATTCTACCTTCATTCGAGACTTCTTGAAAGGGCCGCAAAGCTCCATGACGATGTAGGCGGAGGCTCGCTAACAGCCCTTCCTATCATTGAAACACAGGCCGGAGACGTTTCTGCTTACGTTCCGACGAACGTCATATCCATTACCGACGGCCAGATATATCTCGAAACCGATCTCTTCTATTCGGGTATAAGACCCGCCATCAGTGTTGGTCTTTCCGTTTCGCGTGTCGGTGGCGCAGCCCAGGTTAAGGCCATGAAGAGTGTCGCCGGAACCTTGAGGCTTGAGCTTGCGCAGTTCAGAGAACTCGCAGCGTTCGCACAGTTCGGAAGCGACCTTGACCCTGCGACACAGGCACAGCTAGCCAGGGGTGAGAGGCTCGTTCAGATTCTAAAGCAGGGTCAGTACGCTCCGCTCCCGGTCGAGAAGCAGATCATCATAATCTACGCCGCAACGAACGGATACGTGGACGAATACCCGACGGATTCGCTTCAGAAGTACGAGAGTGAGCTCGACACTTTTATTGAGTCCCGCCACCCTGGTATCTTCGAAGATATCCGTACCAAGAAGAAGATGGACGACGAGATTAAAGGCAAGCTAGATAAGGCTCTCGAAGAATTCAAGGGTATTTTCAGCGCCGAGTAACCTGGGCGGGTAATCCGGGCCGGGTTCATGGCGAGAGCCTTCGCCGCCGTATGACTCAGACGGCGGAGCAAGAGAACCCTCAGAAAAGATCGTTTTATAATAGTCAGATAAGGATTTAAGATATATGGCAGCACTGAGTGACATTAAGCGCCGCATAAAGAGTGTCAAGAATACGCAGCAGATAACAAAGGCTATGAAGATGGTCTCCGCCGCTAAACTCAGACGCGCCCAGGAGGATATCGCCGCCGCCCGTCCTTATGCCGATAAGATGAGCGAAATGATAGCGAGCCTTGCAGGCAAGGTATCGGGCGACAGCCACCCTCTCTTCTCGAAGGAAGCCACCGGAAAGAGCGAGATAATAGTCATCGCCTCAGACAGGGGGCTCTGCGGAGGCTTCAATAGCGGGTTATTCAGAGTCGCCGAGAGGTTTTTGGTCGAGAATAACGACTCTGAAATCTCACTCGACCTCATTGGAAAGCGCTCCATAGAGTATTTCAAGCGGAGAGACGCCGGCGAGGTCAAAGCGGCACTTCCTATAGGCAACAAGAGACCGGACTACGAACTTGCCGCAAGCATTGCTTCGGGTATTATAGACAACTACTTAAGTGACGGCGGCACTGACGAGGTATATATAGTCTACAGCGAGTTCCAGAGCGCACTCGTTCAAACGCCGACGATTAAGAAGATACTTCCGATGGAGCCGCCCGAGGAAGAAGAGGCTGAACAGAGCCAGCTCCTCTTCGAGCCATCTCCCGAAGGAGTTCTCGATAGCCTCCTGCCGAAGTACGTGGAGGTAGAGATCTTCAGAGCGCTTCTGGAGAGCGCGGCCAGCGAGCACGGCGCGCGTATGACATCAATGGACTCGGCCTCAAAGAATGCATCGAGTATGATAGACAGTCTTACGCTCCAGTACAACAGGGCCCGTCAGGCCTCGATCACCAAGGAGCTTATGGAGATCATCGGCGGAGCCGAGGCGATACAATAAGGTATTTACAATAAGAATTATTATACACAGAGATCAGCTTTTTATTATGAAGGAGGATTTTTAAGATGGAAAATACGCCAACAGGCAAGATAACGCAGGTAATCGGTCCTGTTTTGGATATCGAGTTTCCTCCCGGGCAACTGCCGGCGATATTTAACGCCGTAAAGGTCACCAACCCGGAGATAAACGATGAACCTTGGAACCTCGTAGTAGAGGTCGCTCAGCACCTTGGTGAAAACACCGTAAGGTGCATAGCCATGGACTCTTCCGAGGGTCTTGTAAGGGGCGCAGAAGCCATCGACACTGGCGCGGGCATTACGGTGCCGGTCGGTAAAGGGGTCCTCGGACGTATATTAAATGTCCTCGGAGCTCCGGTCGACGAGGGAGGGCCGGTCGATACCGATAAGTTCCTCCCGATTCACCGTGAGGCGCCGGTCTTTAGTGAGCAGTCCACACAGGTTGAGGTTTTTGAGACGGGTATTAAGGTCGTCGATCTCCTCACGCCTTACTTGAAGGGTGGAAAGATCGGCCTCTTCGGCGGCGCCGGTGTTGGTAAGACAGTTCTCATAATGGAGCTTATAAATAACGTCGCCCAGCAGCACGGCGGCTACTCTGTCTTCGGCGGTGTCGGAGAGAGAACAAGAGAGGGTAACGATCTCTGGCAGGAGATGAAGGAGAGCGGCGTTATCGACAAGGCCGCCCTCATCTACGGACAGATGAACGAGCCTCCGGGAGCCAGGGCCAGGGTAGCGCTCACGGCACTCACCGCAGCCGAGTATTTTAGAGACGAGGAAGGGCAGGACGTACTCCTCTTTATCGATAACATCTTCAGGTTCGTTCAGGCCAATAGTGAAGTTTCTGCGCTCCTCGGAAGGATGCCGTCTGCCGTTGGTTATCAGCCGACACTTTCTACCGACGTCGGTGAGCTCCAGGAGAGGATCACCTCAACAACCAAGGGCTCCATTACATCGGTTCAGGCCGTCTACGTCCCAGCTGATGACCTTACGGACCCGGCTCCGGCGACGACATTCGCCCATCTTGACGCAACGACAGTTCTCTCAAGGCAGATAGCCGAGCTCGGTATTTACCCGTCCGTTGACCCGCTCGATTCCACTTCAAGGATACTTGAGGCCGATGTCGTAGGCGAGGAGCATTACGCCATCGCGCGTAGAGTTCAGGAGATACTCCAGAAGTACAAGGACCTCCAGGATATCATCGCCATCCTCGGCATGGACGAACTCTCCGAGGAGGATAAGCTAGTCGTCGTAAGGGCCAGAAAGATTCAGAGGTTCCTCTCACAGCCATTCTTCGTCGCCGAGCAGTTCACAGGCACCCCGGGTAAGTACGTTGGTGTTAAGGATACCATCAAAGGCTTCCAGGAGATCGCCGACGGCAAGCACGACGAAGTGCCGGAGCAGGCCTTCTACATGGTCGGAACCATCGAAGAGGCTCTTGAGAAGGCCGTGAAGATAAGGGCCTCTGTTAAGTAGATATCAGGACGACCTCATAAGTCGTTATTTAAGTTTGTAGCATATTTGGCAATAGAAAGAAGATAAATGGCTGAAACATTTTTACTTGAGATAGTCACACCTACCGAACTACTCTTCTCGGATCAGGTGGATATATTTACCGCCCCGGGATGCGAGGGTGAGTTCGGTGTGCTTAGCGGCCATACCAATTACCTGGTCGTCTTGAGGCCTGGTGAGCTCAGGTACACGCAGAGCGGCACGGAGACGAGCCTCTTCGTTAACGGGGGCTACTCCGAGGTTACGCCGGAGAAGACGACGATACTCATTGAAGGAGCAATACCTACTTCCGAGATAAATGCCTCGCAGGCGCACGAAGATCTCAAAGGGGCCGAGGAAGAGTTGGCGGCCCTGACAGAGGGAGAAGCGGGCTACCGTGAAGTGAGGGACAGGTTTGATATCGCACAGGCGAAGATTACCTTTACCGAGCTAAGGAAAGGGCACTAGGTAAAAGGCTTATTTGGTTGAGTTTATATTTTAGTTGTTAAAACCATCACGTGGGGGGACGAGGTGGTTTATGAGAGACCGTGGCCTGATATGGCTACGGTTTTTTATTTTTGAGGACTATTCTTGCCTTGCCTTCTTTTATCTTTACGTCAAAATCAAAGTTGTCTGTTCCAAACTTCTTTTTGGCTGCGGCCCTCTGCTGCTCAACGGCCTTTGTAAGGTAATCCAGGCCGATATTATTTGAGGACTCGTTACACTCCTTTCGCGCCTTTATGAAGTCGTTGTGGAGCTTCTTCATCCGGGCCGAATTATCTCCCGAAGAGGAGTGGGAGGGTTCTCGAGGGAGAATAACTGCGCCGCTCTTCATGGTTATGTTACTGCGTGAATCCTCGCTCCTGCGTTTGTAGGTCCCTTCCTCAATCTCCTTAATAGTACGGTTCCAGTAGAGTTTGAAGCTGTTGTACTTATCGGCGATATTACGGAATTTGAACTTGTCGCCGGTGTTGTTTATGTGCTGGAGGGAGTAGAAGTTAATGGTCTTCTCCACCTGCTGACGGAGGAAGAGGGGTTCACGCTTGAGAATTCGCATAAAATACTGCTCGTAATCAATGCGAAGCTTCGATACCTTGGCCTCTAGCTCATCAAGATCTTCACGAAAATCTTTATTTTGATCATGAACTTCCATTTAGATATTATATCAAAGGCACTAGCATATTAAAAGGATTTACTTGCCGGTATAGTAAATTTTTACTGGCTATAGAAAAATCTTCTATGATATCTATATGATACTGTGAATAGGGAATACCTGGAAGAAGGATTGGTATGGTATACGATACGATAGCCGCCGTGGCTACGCCTCCGGGCGAAGGCGGGGTAGGCATAATAAGGCTTAGCGGCCCCGAGTCATTAAAAATAGCCAAAAAGCTCTTTAAAACGCCGGGTAAGGTGGGAGAGTTCGAGGAGAGGCGCCTCTATTACGGACGCTTTACGGACGGTCCTGGCGGTACGGTCATAGATGACGGTCTTCTGGTCTTTATGAAGGGGCCGAGGAGTTTTACGGGAGAGGATGTCGTTGAGTTTAATTGCCACGGCGGTTCGCTTCTACTAAAGGCGCTCCTTACGGCGATATTTAAGGAAGGCGCACGCGCTGCGGGCCCCGGCGAGTTCACCCGGCGCGCCTTCTGTAACGGAAAGCTCGATCTCACTCAGGCCGAGGCTGTGGTGGATATCATCAGGGCCGGAACTACTCCGGCGCTCCTCTCTGCCAGGGGCCGCTTAGACGGCGCTCTCTCCGGTAGGATAAATGATATCAAGGAACTCCTCGTAACGAGACTAACGCACCTGGAAGCCGAGCTGGACTTCTCCGAAGAGGAGGTCGAACCTATGGGTGAAGAAGAACTCCTGGGTGGCGTCCTTGAGGCCGAAGAGGCGATAGAAGGGCTCCTCTGTAGCTTTGATGAGGGCAGGGCCCTGAGGGAAGGTGTGAGGGTGCTTATCCTTGGCCGCCCGAATGCCGGTAAATCGAGCCTACTTAACCTCTTACTTAAGGAAGAGCGCGCCATAGTGACTCCGCATGTGGGGACAACGCGCGATGTGATAGAAGAGGCCGTAAATATCAGGGGACTCCCGGTAAGGCTTATGGATACCGCAGGGCTACGAGATACGGCGGACGAGGTAGAGGCCCTTGGCATTAAGCTGGCGAGGGGGAGGATAGAAGAGGCTGAGCTGATACTCTTTGTGGTGGACTCTACAGCCCCGGACGGTTTTAGCGAAGATAAAAAGCTTATAGAAACATTTGGGGAGAAGAAGCTGATAGTCGTCCTGAATAAAACGGACCTTGCCTGTGAGGGTGCCCCTGATAAGGTGAGTGAGATAGGGAAAGAGATTAAAGGAGCGAGTATCGTCAGGCTCTCGGCGGTAACCGGCGAGGGGTTATCCTCGCTCGAAGAGAAGATCTACGAAGAGGGCTCGGGGCGAAGCCCTGGTGCCGGGAGAGGGTCGCTCGACGCACCAAACGCCGCCATAGGAGAGATGATCGTCTCAGCCCGCCAAAAGGCCGCGCTCGACGGGGCGCTAACGGCCCTCCAGGCCGTTCGTTCTACTATAGACGAGGGGCTTACGCGAGATATCACCGCAGGAGAGCTAAGGCTAGCCCTTGATAGACTCGGTGAGATTACCGGCGAGACTACGACCGATGACATACTCGATAGAATCTTCTCCGATTTTTGTATAGGGAAGTGAGGGGGCTTAATAAAAAACGCCTAACACGAGCAGGTCTTTCCCTCCCGTAGTGTCTTTATGCCTTCGGTTAGTATCAGCGCCACTATAACGAGCCCCGCCGCAGGGTCGGCCCACCAGAGGCCGAATAGGTAGTTGAGTGCCAGCCCCACAAGCAGTGCCGCCGAGAGATAGGAACAAAGAAGCGTCTGCTTTGAGTCGGCTACGAGCGAGCGACTTCCGATCTCACGCCCTACGCTCCTCTTCTTAAAAGATAAGACGGGCATTATTATAAGAGATAGTATAGCGATGATAATACCGGGAAGAGAGGGCTCCGGGGCTTCAAAGAGGTAGAGCTTTTTAGCGGATACATAGGCAACGTAGGCGGCGAGAATAAAAAAGCTTACCCCGACTAGCCGTACGGCGCGCCTTTCTACTTTTTCTTCTTCCTCTTCTGAGATCTTTCCGTGGCGTGTAAGGCGCCAGATAAGGACAGAGCCTGAGACTGACTCTATCGCACTGTCGAAACCAAAGCCGGTTAGCGCAACACTTCCCGATAAAAGCCCAAGCAGAACCGAGAAGATACCTTCTACGATATTATAGCCAACGGTAAAATATTCTAGCAGTAGCGCTCGTCTATGGAGGGGCTTATCCATCTTGAGACTGCTTCTCAGGCGCGTAGAAGACTCTTTTATTCCTTCGCATCCTGCCAGCACTTCTCGGCCTCTGCGACGTCATTCTTGGAGCCTATTATGAGTGCCGTCCTCTGGTGGAGCTCCGTTGGGGCTACGTCCATTACGCGCTCGTCCCCGGTAGAGGCGGCTCCTCCGGCCTGTTCGGCTATGAAGGCGAGCGGGTTGGCCTCATAAAGGAGGCGTAGTTTTCCTTTTTTAGCCTTTCTGTCAATCGGATAGAGGAATACGCCGCCCTTCAAGAGGTTACGGTGGAAGTCCGCAACGAGAGAGCCAACGTACCTGCCGGTCGTTACGCGTTCCTCCCCTGCCTTGATCTTTTCGACGTAATCTATCGTGCCTTTGTACCAGTAGCGGCTATTCGCCTCGTTTATGCTGTAGATGGAGGCTTTCTCCGGGATACGAATATCTTCGTGCGAGAGGAGAAACTCACCGACGCTCGGGTCGAGTGTGAAGCCGTGGACGCCGTGCCCCGTGGTATAGACGAGCACGGTGCTGGAGCCGTATATGACGTAGCCGGAGCAGACCTGCTCGGTGCCGGGCTGCAGGAAGTCTTCCACGGTAATCTTTTTCCCGGCCTTGGCTTCGCAGCGAAGTATGGAGAATATCGTACCGACGCTTATGTTAACGTCGATATTGGAGGAGCCGTCGAGCGGGTCGAAGAGGAGGAGGTATTTGCCCTTTGGATAGTCGTCCGGGATACGAATAATATCTGCTATCTCCTCGGAGGCCATAGCGTGGAGGTGCCCCCCGCGCTCCATCGTCTTTACGATGGTGTCGTTAGCGTATTCGTCGAGTTTTTGGACCTCTTCGCCCTGTACGTTCTTATAGCCCGTTGCCCCGAGGAGGTTTATGAGACCTGCTTTATTTACCTCCCTTGAGATGACCTTTGCAGCGAGGATCAGTTCGGAGAATAGGAGCGTAAAGTTACCGCTGCTGCCGGGGAATTGACGTTGCTCTTCCATTAGAAACTGTGTTAACGCAGTGCCGGTCTTCATAATCTGTACACTCCTTCTGGTCTACTTGTTGGGCTGTCTCTATTACTTAGTGTCGCCGGGGAAGGCGACATCGGTTACCTCGGTAACCTCTACAAGGCCTGGGTACTCGTCGTAGTCGATAAGGATCTTTCTCACCTTCTCCTGCCAGAGGTTTCTAAACTCTTCGGCTTCGCTCGCCACAGCCGTGCCTGAGAGGACGAGCTTTATGAGGGTAGATATTCTTGGGTCTTCAGGTACGGTCTGCGGGTCGTAGGTTACCTTTACGGTCCGGCCCGTGTCCGTGCGCCTGAAGAAGTAGGTGTTGAACTGAAATTCTGTGGGATCGAAGTGAAGTAGGTTACATCTACCGTGTCTGCCGCCGAGCCCCTTGAAGCCGGTTTCGCCCGAGGCCCCTGTGATGAGCATGATAACCTGCGACTGGGGGCCGTAGGATAGATCCGAGGCTTTCCCCTTTATGAGGACCTCTATATGTCCCCTTACGGGCATCTCGTCGGCGTAGAGCGTTTTTAAGGCTTTAAGCGTAACGAGGTAAGCTCCGGATACTGCGGGGCAGGAGTGCCCGGAGATAAGCACCGCCTCTTTAAAGGTGTAGGTGAAGGGCTCGCCCTCCTCTACAGCCCCTAGTATCTCTCCAAGCGGGTCGCGGAGTCTTATCGGCTCTACCTCGTCGTAGAAAACTCTAGCCCAGTTAGTGGTCTTCTTCATCAAGACTTCCTCCGTAAGGTTAAGCCGTATTTATCGCAGAGTATCTTTCTGAAGTGTAACAAAACAGGCGTAAATGTCAACCCTGCACAGCCTAAAGATAGGGCAAAAGAAGGGCTTGCGGGGTATGGAAGCGGAGGAACAATCTCCTTGACTAAGTGCGTTTCGCGATATATGCTGACAGCTGTTTATTAACCCGGGGGAGAAGAGATGAGAGAAGAACTGCTTGAGATTATATACAGAAGGTCCTTCAGGTACGACCCGGAGTGCGGGTTTAAACTCGCCTCTGGCAAGTCGAGCGACGTATATATTGACCTTAAAAAAACCTTCCTCTCAAGCGAGGGGATGGAGCTTACCGGCAGGGTAATTTACGATATGATCAAGGGCGCAGGGATCAAAGGTATCGGCGGGCTTACACTTGGCGCAGACCCGATAGCCTACGCGGCGGCGATGATATCCAACCTCTCAGGCGCCCCTCTTGACGTCTTTATCGTCAGAAAAGAGGTAAAGGGGCACGGCACGATGCGTAAGGTGGAAGGAAGTCTCGTCGAGGGCGACAGGGTTTGTATCGTAGACGACGTCATCACCACCGGCGGCTCGACCATAAAGGCCATAGAGGGAGCCCGGGGCGCAGGCCTTGACGTTATAAAGGTGATAGCCCTGGTCGATAGGCAGGAGGGCGGCGGAGAAAATATACTTGAAGCCTCAGGTCTTCCGTTAGAGGCGGCCTTTACAAAGGCTGAGCTCCTTCGGCTCAGGGAGAAGGCAGAGTAGGAGGCGAAAACTATGAAAAGAGCCGCACCGACCCCAAAAGACAAGTTGATATTCGCCTTAGACGTCCCGGATCTCGCACAGGCCCTTGGCTATGCCGAGATCCTGAAGGATCACGTCGGGCTATTTAAGATCGGGCTCGAGTTATTCGTAAAGGAGGGCCCCGGAGCCGTTACGTCCGTGAGGGAAATTGCCCCTAACGTCGGGATATTCCTTGATCTGAAGTTCCACGATATACCTGCTACCGTCGTTGGAGCTTACCGCAGTGCCGTGGACCTCGGCGCGGATTTCGTCACCGTCCACCTCTCCGAGGGGAGCCCCATGATAAGGGCCATCTTGGGTGAGGGGGAGACAGGTACGACGGTCTTAGGCGTAACGGTTCTTACGAGCACCTCCGCTGACGACTTAGGGGATATCGGTATAGACCCTGAAAAGTTTCCCGAACCTGGCGAACTCGTCATCCACAGGGCTCATATGGCTAAGGAGGCCGGGCTAAAGGGTTTTGTCTCCTCACCTCTTGAGGTAAGGACCCTTAAAGAGGCTCTGGGAGACGATATCATCGTCGTCACACCCGGAATAAGGCTCGCCGGCTCGGGAAAAGACGACCAGAAACGCATAGCTACGCCTGGGAGCGCCATAAGGGACGGTGCCGACTACCTTGTAGTAGGCCGTCCTATAAGGGATTCGGTGGACCCGGTAAAGACCGCAGAAGAGATAGTTCGGGAGATAGAAGAGGCGCTGCTTTAGGTAACGCCAGTCTTGGAAACTGTCATGGGCAGTAGGTTGTGACAGAGTTGCTGGAAACTTTCACTTGTCCCGGTCTCCCCCCGCCATGTCGGAAACTTTTACCGACATGGCGAAGGAACGTTTGCGACTTAACTGGAAACTTTATCTTCGTCAGCATAGCCGCATGGAAACTTTTTTGTAAGATACTCGCGGCGTCTTTAACTCCCGGCTCTCACGAGCGGAAGATTCACTCTAACGAGCCTATCAATATCAACATCTACCTGTGTACCCTCTTTTAATTCACTTTCAAAAAACTCCGGGGCGTCTCTGAGCCTCTTAATTGGCGCTGGCAGTATCTCTGAGGTAAACTCATCATCCAGTACGTCCGGTAGCTCAACCCCCAACATTACCGCCCACGCAAGAGTCCAGCATCTGGCAACATTCGCTATGTCGTACCCTCCGCCGCCGAGAGCTATCCACGGCAGGGCGAGGGACTTAAATACTCTGACGGCACCCTCAAAAGCGTTAGAAGTAAGGTTTAGGTGCGTTACCGGGTCGCTCTTCATTGAATCCACACCGAGCTGTGTAACAATTACATCCGGGGAGAAGGCCTCTATGAAGGGGGTTACGACCTCTTTGAATCCTTTTGTAAATAATGCGTCTCCGGTATAGGGCGGTAAAGGCAGGTTGACTGCGAAGCCCTCACCCATACCCGTACCGATATTTTTGCTGTATCCGGTGCCTGGGAACAAATAATCACCGGACTCATGGAGCGATATTGTAAGTACCTGATTTGTATCGAAGAAAGCCCTCTCGACACCGTCACCGTGGTGGCGTCGATATCTATATAGGCTACACGCTTGCCTTTTTCAAGGAGGTAATTTATGGCGAGGACTGCGTCGTTTATATAGCAAAAACCACTGGCTCGCCCCCTCATAGCGTGGTGAAGGCCACCGCAGATATTAAAGGCAATATCCGCATCATTTGAGGTGATGAGCTCGGCAGACTGAACGGAAGCCCCGGCCGAGTAGCTACTCCACTCGCAAACGCCGGGAAATACAGGGTTATCACCGAAGCCGAGGCCGTAAGTCGCGCCTGTGCTCGTTTCAATGCCTGAGTCTGCGGCCTTAAGGGCGGTAAGGTACTCCGGGCTATGAAAGGTAAGTATCTCCGAGTCGGTTGCTCGCCTAGCCTCAACAAGTTTCCCATCATTGATTAACCCGAGATGGCGTATAAGATCGTAAGTAAGCCTTAGCCGCTGCGGCTTCATAGGGTGATTTGGGCCGTAAGAGAAGGAGCCGAACTTATCAGAGTATAGGAAGGAGGTCTTCATATTGATAAAGTTTCCCTTGAGGGGCTATTGATGAAAGCCCGCTAGTCGGTTTCCAGTCATGGGTGGCTCTGTAAAAGTTTCCGTAACAAGAGAGGCCAAGAAAGCGAACTGAGTCTTTTCAGGGGCTTGAAGGGCACAGACGTAGATGTTAGTTAGATAAGTTTCCATATTGAAGAGCGGAGGAGTATGCTGGTAAGTGAGACCGGCTTTCATCAATAAGGTTTTCATGAAAGTTTCCCACGGGCTATCTTTCGATGACGGTCTTCTTCGGCCTGCCGGGTATGGAGTAGTCCTTTGGCGCTGTAGGGGTTTCCATTATATGTAGGCGGTTTTGTATTTTAAGTCTATCGTAGATTCTAACCCAGGCGCATTTGTTATCGGTATCCACTTCGCACATCGCGTCGGCCACCCCGCCGCAGGGGCCGTTAAGGAGCCCCTTCGGGCACTCCGTATGGGGGCATATACCACCGGTATCGGCGAGCACACACTCTCCGCAGAGCGCGCATCCCTCGAAGAATTGCCCAACCCTCTCTACCTTTGCCAGGTAAGTGGAATCCAGTGCAGGCATGACTACCTGCTCCTCGGCTGCGGTCTCGGCTACGTTCTTCACGCCAGCGCCGCAGGCAAGTACGAGTATGGCGTCAGCTTCTTTTGCCTCTTCGTGCTGGCGGAACTCCTTCCTTACGGCCTGCCGGTAGCATGTTTCGTCAACGAGTGAACTCCCAAGCACCTCTCGACCGTCACCGGTCAGGAATTTTGTCATATCCTTTAACTCCTCAGGGCCGCCTGTCTTGCACTGTTGAGCACACGAATTGCAGCCGAAGAGGTATATCTTCTTGGCGGCTCCGAGGCTTTTTAGGATATCTTCCTTCTTTTTTTTCTTCGTTATAATCATCTTAGCTGGCCACGGCCTTCTCTCCTGAGGCAGATAGTTTTGCAGAACGTACGGTATTGGAGAGGAGCATTGCTATCGTCATCGGCCCCACTCCACCGGGGACCGGGGTAATGTAAGAGGCACGCTCGCTTGCGGTAGCGAACTCCACATCTCCTACGAGAGAGCCGTCCTCTATCCTGTTTATACCTACGTCTATCACCACGGCGCCTTCTTTTATCCAGTCGCCCTTTACCATCTCGGCTATCCCGACGGCAGCAACGACAACGTCGGCTCCACGTACTTTTTCTTTAAGGTCTCTTGTGCGCGAGTGGCAGATAGTTACAGTAGCGTGTTCCCTTAATAGCATAAAGGCCATGGGTTTACCGACGATATTACTCCTGCCGACGATTACCGCCTCTTTACCCTTAAGATCTATACCCGTGGAGTGAAGGAGTCTCATTATGCCGAGTGGCGTACAGGGCTCGAATACAGGCTTACCCGTTACGAGCCGCCCCATATTATAGGGGTGGAAACCGTCAACGTCCTTCGACGGGTCGATAGTTTCAAGGACCCTGTCCTCGCTAAGGCCGTCCGGTAGAGGGAGTTGCACGAGTATGCCGTGTACGGAGGTATCGGCGTTTAATTCACCGATAAGCGTAAGGAGTTCTTCCTCTGTAGTCTCAGCGGGTAGCCTGTGTTCTATCGAGTTTATACCGGCCTTCTCGCAGGCCTTCTTCTTGTTCCTGACGTATACCTGGCTCGCCGGGTCGTCGCCAACGAGGACGACCGCAAGACCTGGCCTTACGCCCGTATCCTTTACCAGGGCCTCTACCTCAGCCTTAAGCCCCTCCCTGACCTCTGCCGCTACTTCTTTGCCGCTAATAATATTAGACATTTAAGTTCTTCCTCTTCGTAAATTTATTTAGAATATAAATTATACTCCGCACCAGTAAGCGCTGTAAAGTCTTTTTAATACGCGCAGGGGGCCGATTGTGGTTTGCGAGCGGCGTGCGACGCGGTGGTCGTGGGTCTATTAAGTCCTCGCATCACACGAGTATGCCGGGCCAGCCCGGTTTTATTTCGCGCAGAGGGTCGATTGTGGTTTGCTAGGGTCGTGCGACGCGGCGATTGCAGTTGAAGGGTAAAGAAACTGGAGACCAACAGTACGCACTCTACTGATGCGGGGAAACATGTGCCCTTGACCCAGAAGCCTCCACCGCGTACGCAAAGCACTGGTACGCCCATGAGTGTTGTCCGCGAATCAAGGGAACAATAGTGTGCTTAAGCTTTTATCTTCGTGCCTTTGAATTCCCTTGATAGCTCGCGTACCACGGTGCGTTTTTTTATTGTTTCTCGTTTATCGTAGTGCTTTTTACCCTTTCCGAGGGCAAGCTCCACCTTTGCTCTGCCGCGTTTAAAGTAGAGCTTTGTTACGACGAGAGTAAAACCCTTTTCCTTGACCTTCGCGACGAGCTTTTCTATCTCCTTTTTGTGCATGAGGAGCTTTCGGCGTCTCGTTGGGTCGGGCTGCGTGAAGATATCGCCTCGTGTGTAGGGGCTTATGTGGAGGTTTAAGAGGTAGGCTTCATCGTTCCTTATTATGGCAAAGGCGTCGCCGAGGCTGGCCCTGCCCTCACGAAGGGATTTTACCTCGGTCCCCTGAAGCACAATACCCGCTTCGAAGGTCTCCTCGATGAAGTACTCGTAATAGACCTTTTTGTTCTGACAGATTATTTTTATCGACATAATTCAGGGTTTCTAGGGGGTTTAAGTAAAATCAGGGTGTTACGAGTCACACGTGGGCTCATTTAGCTGATGATCTTGGTCACTGTCGGGCGAAAACCTTTATTTTCTTCGTTTCTCTTGGCGTAAATTCTTATGAATACGAAGGCGGCCAAAAGGAATAAAAAGCCGAGGCCCGCACTCACGAGGTCGGTATCAATATCCGGAAAGTATCCGGGGCCGAAGATCTGTCCAAGGACCACGCCGACGATAAAGAATATGAGTGGCACGAGGTATACGAGCGCGCCTGCCTTTAAGACTGTAGCGGCTGAGACGTCGAAGAGGACTTCGTCCCCAACGGCAGCGCCTACGGGGTTATCGGCCTCGACAATCATATCCTCGTCATTTGGCGAGAAGCAAGCCTCCTTGGAGGCGCAACTCTCACAGCTAACGCTCTTCTTTGTCTTTACTATAACGGTCCCGGACTTAACTTCGACCACCTTACCGTGTTCTTCTATCATCGTACTATCTCCAATAGTTAATTCTACCAGAGAAAGGTAATTATTACAACCCGACGGAGCAGTCCGGTTTTAATACGCGCTACATACGTATGAGATGTGCCGTCGCTCTGCGTACGCGGCGAGGATCTCTAACTTTTCACCTCTGAAGAGCCTGTGGCGCGCAGTAGGACGCTTGCAAAACCTAGGGAGAAAAATACGCGTATAAAAAGCACATTGGTGTGTCTGGCTATGTATAGAAATTCATACCTGAAGTGCCATTGACGCGCAGTATGGCGGCAGTAGAGCACAGGCTTTGCGCTGCGCGGATTAAGACCAAAATGGTCTTGCTTGACAAGAGTGAGCATTAGGGGATAAACTTTAGGAATGATTCTAAGGATAATCGCAATACTATTGCTCGTGGGGGCTATGGCTACCGCCGTGCCTGTGGGAGCTAAGGACAGTCTGGCGGCAGGGGCCAAGGGCAGCAGCCTGCCCGAGGGCTTTGTTGTTGAGGACTTTTTAACCGGGCTTAAGCTCTGCGTCACCATCGCCTTTGCCCCGGACGGCAGGCTCTTTTTTCTTGAGAAGAACTCCGGTAAGGTGAGGGTCGTAAGTAACGGCAAGCTTAGGCCGGAGCCCTGGGCGGTAATACCGGTTGACCCGGTCGGTGAGCGCGGACTGCTCGGTATAGCCTTTGACCCGGACTTCGAGGCCAACGGCTACGTATACTTCTATCACTCGATAAAGAGAAGCCAGAATAACGAAGTTATCCGCATGCGCGAGGTTAATGGCATGGGTACGGATGTGAAGATCGTCCTTGAGATTACCGACCATCTGCACGCCTCGAACCATAACGGCGGAAACATTGCCTTCGGCCCGGACGGAAAGCTTTATATCTCAGTAGGCGACGGCGGCGGGTGGCCGGGCCGCTCTCACGAGGACACAACCCTTCTCGGTAAGATACTCCGTATAGACGTGCGCGGCGAGCTGCCGGTAAAGTACGATAAACCCGCTGACATATTCTACGCAAAGGGTTTAAGGAATAGCTTTGATTTGGCGTGGAACCCGGCAAATAAGGCCCTCTACGCCACGGAGAACGGCCCCATAGGCCGCGACGAGATAAATAAGATAGTAGAGGGCGGAAACTACGGCTGGCCAATGGAGAAGGGGTTTAGCGATAAGCACCGCTTTAATAATCCGGCATGGGATTTCGGCCCGAAGAGCGCCGCGCCGACCGGAATTACCTTCTATCCAAATGGCGGAAACTTTCCAAAAGAATACGCTGGAAACATGTTTGTTTCCGACTATAACTATGGCCGCCTCTACAGGATAAAGTTATCGGGCGAGGGGCTCGGGCGAATTGAGAAGGGTGATTTTAAGGTCTGGCTCCCGGAGCGCTTCGCCGATACCGTCTTCGCCGACGTTACCGTCGGCCCCGACGGGGCTCTCTATCTAGCGGGCTTCTCAAAGATCGTCAGGGTGAGGTGGGGCGGAGAGAAGTAGTGGGGGGCGTTCGTGGCGTTCGTGAGCGGGGTTGTTTATAGCTTTTGAGTAGCGGTTCTACACGTCGTAACAGCACTAACCCCAAAGCTTCTTATAGAGGCCAGGCCGAATAAACTCCACGAGTCCTATGTCTCGCAGAAACTGCAACTGCTGCCGTATCTTTGGTTGTATATTGTGGTTGTGAGGGTAGATCTTCCGCAGCTGACCCTCGAAAGAATAAACTTCATCGATTGAGAAAATATCACCTTTTATCTTAAGCAGGCACTCAAAGACATTTCTCTTCCACGGGGTAAGGTTAGATAATATGCTTTCTATCCCCCCATCGAATTTCTCTTCGCCCTGTTCGTCATTAACAATATCTTCAAACAGCGCACTGTCGTTGAATTTTAGCCTCTTACGATTTTCCTCCGGTACTGCCATTAAAATATCTTCGGCATTCTGAATGATTTTGGAAGTAATTATCGAGTGGTCATCATTATCAAAGATCTCGATGAAATCCTCTGTTATCTCATCTACAAGTTTATCTTTTATGAGGATACCATACTCGATATTGTTTCTAAGCCCGCCAGGAGTGAGATTCCCTGAAGTAATTATCGCTTTATCATCAAAGATAAAAAACTTTGCATGAAGGTTGTGTGCGTTTTTTTGCTTAACCCTGAAGTCGTCAAAAGCCCTTAACGCGTCAAGGTCGGATGCCCCCCTGTAAAAATTATTGAGTTTAAAAGAGTTAATATACCTAATGTCAAGACCGCTTCTGGCGTTATCTACAATGAGATTTGCTGTCTGCTTCTTTATGAAAGGGCTCGCAAGGTAGACCTTCCTCCTTGCCTCTTTCAGTAAGTTTATGAAAGTATTTTGCCAGGGGGATTTTATAATTTCCATAATTGGCCATTTATTGAATGATTTATTGAGATATGGCTACTGTAACATAAAAAATACTATTGTTACATATAGTCTCTGGACAAAACTACGTTTTTGATCAAAGATCGCGATCTCTATAATAATTAATTAACTTTAATTCTGAGATCGCTGGATTGGTGCAAAAGAAACTACAGCCGGAAATATTTGACCTGGAATGCTCAACGGTCTGGTCCTTTAAAAGAAGGGGCAACTGGGCGACGCACAGATCCGGCTACCGCGGCAACTGGTCACCTCAGGTCGTAAGAAATTTACTTATGAGATATTCGAAAGAAGGCGACATTGTCCTAGACCCTATGGTGGGAGGAGGGACCACTCTGATAGAGTGCGCTCTTACGGGTAGATGCGGCATAGGTATAGATATCAATCCAGCGGCGATCTCCATTACCAAAGAGGGGCTATATTTTGGGGATACCGAGGAAGCGGAAAAGTACAATCAGGCAGGAGGGGAGCAGGAAATCTATATAGGAGACGCAAGAGATTTAACTATCATTGACGATGCCTCAGTAGATTTTGTTTTAACACACCCGCCTTATTCAGATATTGTCAAGTATTCAAAGGGCGCTATAAAAGGTGATCTTTCAAATATCCATTCGGTAGAAAGTTTTTGTGACGAGATAGAGAAGGTCGCGGAAGAGTTATTCAGGGTTTTAAAGACCGGGGGATTCTGCGCCGTACTGATAGGAGATACGAGACGAGAAAAGATGTATATACCGATATCCGCCGGGGTACTACAGCGATTCCTTTGTGCGGGTTTTCACCTGAAAGAGGATATTATCAAGCTTCAACACAATTGCAGAGCGACAGGGTTCTGGGTCAAAAAATCTAAGGAGTACAATTTCCTTCTGATAATGCACGAACATTTATTTATTTTTGTTAAAAAATAAGCTCCCTCCACCTAACCCGGGCACTTGACGCGGAGTATCTCCATCGCCTTGTGGAGTTCGGCGTGTGCGCCGAGGATTACGAGTATGTCGCCTTTTTCAAGGAGGAAGTCGGCGCGCGGGTTGGTTTGCGCCTTTCCCGAGCGCACCACTGCGATGATGTTTACGCCCGTTTCGTCCCTCAGGTTCAGCTCGCCGATTGTTTTACCGGAGATATTACAGGCGTCGTCCACATAAAAGGTGTCCATTGTCGTCGCCTCAAGCACGGCGGTGAGCTTCTGCATAGTGGCGGTGTTTAGGTCCGGGTGGCGGAGCATGGCATAGCCCTGTTCTCGAATGAGGTCTATCTGGTTCTCGATGATATTGGAGGGGATTGCGTAGTTCTTGAGTACGCGCGCGAATATCTCCACCGAGGTCTCGAACTCTTCGGGGATGACCTGCGAAGCGCCTAGCTTGTAGAGGTCTTCGACCTCG
>JAJCZG010000011.1 GCA_029262475.1 Deltaproteobacteria bacterium | reverse complement strand
GACTCACTATACTCGTGAATTGCGCGCTCCAGCGTACCTGACTTTCTGTAATATCTCGCAAGCTGGTCGTGCGGGAAGTAGTTATCCGGGTACTTCGAAGCAGCACTGCCCCAAAGCGACGGGACGTCTCGCCACTCGGCGTTCCTCTTTATAGTTCCGGCGCTATAAGAGACGAAGATAAGCAAGAGCCCGGTAACGACACCGTAGGTGACGGCCTTATTTGACCGCGCGGCCCCGCCCGCCGTAAGCAGACGCCCTGAAGCGAGCGCGGTAAGGAGCGCCAGACCGATAGAAGGCACATACAGGTAACGATCCGCGAAGACGTTAAGGCTTAGCCCCGGAATATAGAGTATCGGGAGAAGAGGAATAAAGGTTATAGAGAGAAAGAAGAGAGCCCGCCTCTTCCTCAGAGCCAGATAGACGAAGAGAGCTATAAGAATAATAACAAAGAGTATCGAAAGTAGCGAGCGCGCTTCACCCAGGGCTTTTACCGGATAGAAGATATAAAAGGCGCTCAGGTTAACCGGATAAAGCAGCTTATAGTAATACGCTGCGATTAGCGGCGGGACGTTTATGAGGAAATCGTAGGCGCTCATATAATCGTGCGCTACGGAGAGCGCCCCCATGCCCCCAAGGGCCTTAAACCTTATAACCATATAGATGGCGGCTACAACGGCGTAAGGCAGGTACCTCATAACGAAACCAACGGAGACAAAACTCCGCCTCCTGTAGAAATCAAAGGCAAGGAGTATAATCGGCAGCGTCATCGCCGTCTCCTTACAAAATAGCGAGAAGAAGAAGAGGAGGACCGAGAAGATATAGGCCGGGCGCGCTAGCTGACGAGCCCAGGGGTCTTTACTGCCTATTTCACCGCAGGAGCGAATGTAGAGATAAAGCGAGGGAAGGAAGAAGGCCGTAAAAGTCAGCTCCGGCACGCCGGCGACCCATGCGACGACCTCGGTCGTAACCGGGTTAACGGCGTAGAGGAGAGCTGCAACAAACGGTAGCACCGGAAAAGAGCTAATAATACATCCTGACGCGCTACCCGCGTCCGTCTCATTACGCTCACGCCTACCGGTGAAGAAAGTACCGGCAATCAGAAAGACCATCACGGCGTTAAAGGTATGGAGGAGCACGTTTATAAGGTGCCATCCCCAGGGGGCGTAGCCGAAGACGTGATACTCTCCCATATAGAGAAGGTGCATCACCGGCCTGTAATAATGAAAGACCATATCCTTATCAAAAAAGGACCAGGCCGAGGAAGAAAATATTTCAGGGATGAAGCTTGCGTCCTTAAGCCAGCGGTTCTGTAAAACCTGCGCGGTATCGTCGTATATAAAGCCGTTATAGAGGGTGTTCGCAAAGACGGCTAAGACAATTATTACTAATATGAGTATGGCAGGAGTTTTAACCTTCATGATGGCACCCCCAAAAACAGGGTGTTCGCAAAGACGGCGAAGACGATTATTACTAATAAGAGTATGGCCGGGATTTTTGCCTTCACTTAATACACCTCGACGAGAGAGCGCAGTGAGGCAAAAGCTCTTTCGTGGTCTGGAGTGAGGATGAAGGATACTCCTTTACCGGTTTAATATGCGGGGTCATTGAATATGTCAAGATGCGGTCTCAAGAGGCCGTATAGTGGCCGACATTTCTAAATTTCTTATATCTCTCTTCAAGTAAAACCTCGCGGGAGATTCTTTTCAGCTCTTCGAGGGTTTCGTGAAGCGCGGTCTTTAAATTCTCGGCGGCCTCTTCAGGGTTCATGTGCGCCCCGCCGAGCGGTTCGGTAACGGCCTTGTCTATGATCTTCATCTGGGAGAGGTCCTTTGAAGTGATCTTAAGCTGCTTTGCAGCGGTATCCATCTTCGCGCCGTCCTTCCAGAGTATGGCGGCGCATCCCTCGGGGCTTATTACCGAGTAGGTCGCGTACTGGAGCATCAGGATCCTGTCGGTCACTCCGAGGGCAAGCGCTCCGCCGCTTCCGCCCTCGCCTATGACTACACTTATTATCGGAACCTTAAGTGTGCTCATCTCGCGAAGGTTACGCGCAATGGCCTCGGCCTGCCCCCTCTCCTCGGCACCCACTCCGGGGTAGGCTCCGGGGGTGTCTATGAGGGTTATTATCGGTTTTTTGAAACGCTCTGCAAGCCGCATAAGACGCAGGCTCTTCCTGTAGCCCTCGGGGTTGGGCATGCCGAAATTCCGAAAAATCTTTTCCTTGGTCGTTCTCCCCTTCTGCTGCCCTATCACTACTACCGGTGTGCCTGCAAGCCTCGCAACCCCCCCGACTATCGCCGCATCGTCGCCGAATACCCTGTCGCCGTGAAGCTCTACGAAGTCGTCGAATATCCGTTCAATGTAATCTATCGAATACGGCCTCTCCGGGTGCCTGGCGACGAGTGTCGTCTCCCACGGAGTAAGCTTGGAGTAGATCTCAGCCGTAAGCTTCTCGGCTTTCTTCTTTAGCTTTTTCACCTCATCGCTCTCGACAATGTCGCCACCGTCGGCCTGTGACGGCATTAGCTCCTCTATCTTTCTATCCAGGTCGGCGAGCGGTTTTTCGAAATCAAGTATAAATCTCTTTGCCATATCACTCTTCTCTTTTGTTTTAGCGCTTCCCTCTGTCATATTACCTTACAGTAATCTGTGAACCGGGAAGCGTCTTGTTTATAGACTCGAATATCCTGTCGTTCGGGTTTATGGAGAGGAGGGGTGGAAGGCCGATGACGACTTCACTCTTATCCGGGTAGAGCATATGAAAGATGACTCTGGAGGTGCCGCGCCTTGTGCCGAGTATCTTCTTAAGCGCCATGAACTTCTCGACGTTCAGCCCGTCCACCGAGGCGTGTATATGCACATTCCTCTGGGCCACGGCTCTGGCCTGCTCAATGGGGACGATCTCGTCGGCGATAATTTTAACTTCCGTATCTCCCCTGTCCACCCTGCCGGTAACCACTATGAGCTTATCCCTCGCGGCCGTCTCCCTTACTTTGGCGTAGAGCTTTGCAAATACCACAAGCTCTACACTGCCTGAGAGGTCTTCGAGCTTTATAAAGGCCATACGGTCGCCCTTTTTGGTATTTATCTCCCTTAAATCAACGACGACTCCGCCGACGGTTACAATCTCGTCGCTTCGGCGTTCCATCAGGTGCTCGGTGGAGTCGGTGGTGACACCCTCAAGCTCGGAGGCGTGACCTTCGAGCGGATGAGAAGAGATATATAGACCGAGTGTCTCCTTCTCAAGGGCGAGTTTTTCCTTATCGTCCCACTCGGGGAGCCTTGCGTATGACGGCTCGGCATGGCTCATCGCCGGGCCGTCCATCATCTCAAAGATTGATTTCTGACCCATTGCGCGGTCCCGCTGGAGGCCCTGCGCAGACTCCATCATCGTATCGAGGGAAGCGAGCAGAGTGGCCCTTGTCTCTCCGGTAAAGTCCATCGCGCCGCACTTTATGAGGCTCTCGACGGTCTTCTTATTGACCTTTCTGGTATCGACGCGAGAGAGGAAATCAAGTAGAGAGGTGAACTCGCCGTCTTCCCTCACCGCTAACATCGACTCGATAGCGGCTGAGCCGACGTTTTTTACGGCCCCGAGGCCGAATACGATCTTCTTGCCGTCCACGGTAAAATTCATCGTGCTGATATTTAAGTCCGGCGGGGTTACTTTTATGCCCTTCTCCTTACACTCGCTCATGTAGCGGATGACCTTATCGGTATCTCCCATGTCGAGGGTCAGGAGTGCGGCCATGAACTCGACCATATAGTAAGTCTTCAGATAAGCCGTCTGGTAGGCGATCAGCGCGTAGGCTGCGCTGTGGCTCTTGTTAAAACCGTACTCTGCGAAGTTAGCCATGAGATCGAATATCGTCTCGGCGGTCTTGCCGGCGATCTTTCTCTCCACCGCGCCTTCGATGAACTTCTTCTTCGCCTTGTTCATCTGCTCGGTGAGTTTTTTACCCATCGCCTTTCTTAAGTGGTCGGCCTCTCCGGGGGTAAAGCCCGCGAGCGTCCTGGCTATCTCCATAACTTGCTCCTGATAGACCATGACGCCGTATGTATTCTCAAGGGCGCCCGCAAGTTCAGGGGCGACGTATTTGATCTTCGTCTTCCCGTGCTTCCTGCTAATGAAATCGTCTATCATACCGCTCTTTAGAGGGCCCGGCCTGTAGAGCGCCACCGCAGCGGTTAAATCCTCAAAGCACGACGGTTTTAATTTCCGAAGCAAATCTTTAATCCCGGAGCTTTCGAGCTGAAAGATACCGTTGGTATTGGCCGAGCTAAGGAGTTTATAGGTCTTCTCGTCGTCGAGCGTCAAAATATCCAAATCGAGTTCAACGCCCCTCGTCTGCTTAATGAGCATAAGGGCGCGGTCGATGACCGTAAGGGTCTTGAGCCCCAGGAAGTCGAACTTTACGAGCCCGATCTTCTCGACGTCGTTCATCGGGTACTGCGTCGTTACGACGTTATCCTTCTGTCCCATGTAGAGCGGCAGGTATTCGACGAGCGGTTTATTCGATATGACGACTCCGGCGGCGTGGGTGGAGGCGTGCCTCGGTAGACCCTCAAGGCGTTTACCCGCCTCGATCAGCTCGCCGACCCTCGGGTCGTCCTCCATCGCCTTCTTAAGCTCAGGCTCTTGCGCCAGTGCTTTATCGATGGTGATGCCGAGCTGGTTCGGGACGAGCTTGGCGATCCTGTCAACATCGCCGTACGGCATGTCAAGAGCTCTGCCGACGTCGCGAATAACGGCCCTCGCCTTCATCTGCCCGAAGGTGATTATCTGGGTAACGTTTTCTTCGCCATACTTATCCGAGACGTATTTGATTATCTCGTCTCGCCCTTCTATGCAAAAGTCCACATCGATATCAGGGAGGCTAATTCTATCCGGGTTGAGGAATCTTTCAAAGAGAAGGTTATACTTTATCGGGTCGAGGTTGGTTATGCCAAGCGCGTAGGCGACGAGAGAACCGGCGGCAGAACCACGGCCAGGTCCTACGGGTATACCGCGTTCCCTCGCGTGGCGGATAAAGTCCGCGACTATCAGGAAGTAACCCGGAAAGCCCATATTCTTAATTACGCCAAGCTCTTTATTTAGCCTCTCCTGGTACTCCGGCTTCATGGAGTCTACATCCATGCCGGAGGCGGCGAAGACGCCGAGCCTGCGTTCAAGCCCGCCAGCCGAATCCTTAACGAGCCTGTCGACTAAGGTCTCACCCTTCGGGAGTTCGAATATCGGGAGGTGCGGCTCGCCGAGCGAAAGCTCGAGGTTACAGCGTTCGGCTATGGCGACGGTATTCTTTATGGCCTCGGGGACGTGGCTAAAAAGAGCTGCCATCTCTTCGGGGGATTTAAAATATAACTCGTCTGTAGAAAACCTCATCCGGTCCTCTGCGTTTACGGTCTTTCCGGTCTGTATGCACAGGAGTATGTCGTGGTACTTGGCGTCGTCCTTATCGAGGTAATGGGCGTCGTTGGTTGCGACGAGCGGCAACCCGAGCTTTTTACTTATATCAATAAGGCCTTCGTTCGCCTTCTTCTGTTCTTCTATGCCAGCGTCCTGAAGCTCCAGATAGAAACGGTCCTTAAAGGTCTCCTTATAAAAGTCGGCGGCCTCCAAGGCCTTATCCGTCTGGCCGCGGACAATGTTTTTTGCAACCTCACCGTTAAGGCAAGCGCTAAGGGCTATTAAACCCTCGTTATGGGCAGTGAGGAGTTCTTTATCTACGCGCGGACGGTAATAAAAACCCTCTTTATAGGCGAGGCTTAACATCTTGCAGAGATTTACGTAACCGGTATGGTTTTTAACGAGGAGCACCAGGTGGTGGTTATTAACTCGCCCTCCCCTCGCAGACGGGGTCTTATCCGTACGGCTCTCAGGGGCGACATAAACCTCGCAACCGATTATGGGTTTTACCCCGGCCTTCATCGCCTTCTGATAAAAATCGACGGCGCCGAACATATTGCCGTGGTCGGTTACCGCGACGGCGGGCATTTTATACTTCTTCGCCCTTTCAAGCAAGGCGTCGGGGCGTATCATGCCGTCCAGGAGGCTGTACTGTGAATGAAGGTGAAGGTGGACGAAATCAGAGTGTTTCATAGTAGTAAAGGTTACCATAAAGAAATTTATTTGAAAAGAATAGATTGAGTGGGAAAAACCCTTACCCAAGGGTGGCCAAGTGCGTAGGCGAATGGAAATGACATTTTTTTGCATTTCCTGAAATATATGGTTACAATAATAGAAATAAACGCCTTTTTTATCTTGACAGGCAGTTACATTGATATACTATAAAAGTAATACATTGTCACTATTAAGCAAAGAAGATGTTAAGAAAGGCCGTAAACAGAGATGCGGCCCTGTAAGGATAGGATGTAATCAGGTATGTTAATGGAAACTCTTTCAGCCTTTATACTTGACCTCGACGCAGCAGTAAGGATTGCTTTAATACCTCTTGCGGCATTAGGGGTGGTGCTCCACATCTACACTACTGCAAAAAAGCGCGGCTCCGGCTCAGATAAATAACCGCCCCACCCCTTATAAATACTCTCCCTGAAGACCAGTTACACGTAAATAACAGCCTACCGAAGATCACTCAGAGCGTGTAGTAAACCTCTACCCGGCCTTCTTTACATGTATCTCTTTAACTATATCCGGGTCGAGAGCGAGTGTCGTCTCACCAATTTCAATGACGTAAGCCGGGCTCTTCTGGTGAAGGCGTATGATACTGCCCGGCACTATGCCCATTGAGCCGAGCTTATCGAGCCTTGCATGAGACTTAGACTCTACGAATATTATCCTCCCCTCTTCGCCGATATTAAGTTCATTTAAGGACCTTACGAGCGGCTCTATCGTCTTACTCGCCTTCTCGCAGCAATCCCCCCTGGGGATCCTGTGTCCGTGCGGGCATGTCGGGGGGTGGCCGAGGAGCGTACAGATGCTTTCGGTAACGACCGGAGAGAGCGAGTGCTCAAAGTCGCAGGCGGTCTTCTCGATTAGGCTCGCTTCAAGGTCGAGGACTTCGGAGAAGAGCCGTTCGGCGAGCCGGTGCCTCCTTATGGCGAAGCGTGAGAGCTCCTCCCCTCTGGCCGTAAGCTCAACCTCGTCGCCGTCTACGGTGACGAGGCCGTAACCCTGCATCTCGTTTAAGGTATCGCGCTCGGCTCCGGCGGAGGCAATCTCGTCTATTTGAAGGAGCGCCTCTATGGAACGCCTCCCCTGCTCGCGCTCGCTCCAGATAAACTCCAAAACCTCGTCTATCCTTTTATCGTTCATCTCCATGTGCATAGTTATAACCCCTTGGGAAAAAATTAGATTCGACGCTATGTGGAAGCGCCTGAAGAAAATAAAATAAAAACCCTAAAGCGGCACATTAAGGCCCCTAAGGATAAAGTTCAGCACTCCGCCGCAAAGTATTGCGAAGGGGAATATAAATGCGCCGATAAGTATAGCCGTCTTAAGGCCGCGCTCTTTAATTATCATAAAGAAGTTCGCTATGCACGGCACGAATAGCGTAATAGTTACGAGGCTAACGACGACCTGTGTGGGGTCTAATAACCCCTTGTTCTGGAGGGCCAGAAGACCTGCGGCCCCGTAGTCGCGCCTTAAAAATCCTACGAGAAAGGCCTCGGTCGTCTCTACCGGCAGCCCCATAAAACCAACGACAATCGGAGAAAACGCCTCCTCTAAGGTGCTGAGGAGCTCGAGCTTATCGAGCGCGAATAAGAAGAGCGTACCGAGGATAAAGAGCGGGACGGCTTCTTTCAAGTACCACTCGGCCCTGACCAAGGTCTTTAGCGCAATATTGCGCATCTGAGGCACCCTCATAGGCGGAATCTCAAGTATAAAGTCGCTCCTGTTGCCGGGTATAACCTTGCTGCTCAAAAAGCCTACGACGAACATAACTAGAAGCACTGTAAATAGCCAGATTATAGTCGCCTGAAACGATACCGAGCCGAGCATTCCGAGTATTACGCCTAACTGCGCCGAGCAGGGCACGCCGAGGGCGAGTAGGAAGGTAACGATTATTCGCTCCTTCTTCGTTTCGAGTATCCTCGTAGTCATAGTCGCCATGGTGTCGCACCCGAGCCCGAGAACCATCGGCAAAACGGCCTTGCCGTTTAAGCCCATCATCTTAAATACCCTGTCCACCATAACGGCAAGCCTCGGCAGGTATCCGGAGTCCTCCAGAATGCCGAAGAAGAGGAAGAAACAACCGACTATTGGGAGTATTATGGCTATGGCGTACTTTAGAGCCATCGTAACGAGGCCGTAGGGGCCGACGATAAGGTCGTGAACAAATCCAGTGGGGAAGGCAAGGTTAACAAGCCTCTCTGTCCACGGATTAAGGAAGGCGTCAAATATTACGGCTTCGAGAAAGTCTACGAATATTCCGGCGCCAAGGACCCCCACGAACTCGTACATAATGAAAAGCACGAGAGCTAGTATTGGGAGCCCGTATAACGGGTCCATGGACCACTTGCCTACAAGGACGCTAAAGCGGCTCTTTTTAAGCTCCTCTTTCTTTAATACCTTTTCGACGATCTTATCTGCCGTACCAAGGCGCACGCGGTTTATGAGGTAACCTACGGACTCGTTGAAGCGTTCGCTTATGTCGCGCCTTATCTCATTTATCCTGTTTATATCGTTCGCTTTCAGATTTTCCTTAAGCCAGGGCTCTAGCGTAGCGTCTCCGGCTATCAGCATAAGCGCCAAAGCCCTTTTGGATATCCTCGCCTCGGGTATAATCCCGGAGATAAGCCCTACGCCGACCTCGATAAACTCCGGGTAGGTGACGGAAAAATTCGACTTACGGGCCTTGTTTACGGCCCCCTTCATCTCCTCCATACCCCAGCCCTGTGTGGCTATCGTCGGCACAACCTCCAGGGACAAAGCCTCTTTCAACGCCTTGTGGTCGAGGGTTATCCCCCTCTCTCCGGCTTCGTCGTACATGTTTAAGGCTAAAGAGAGAGGCAGCCCCATCTCTATTAGCTGAATCGTTATGACGAGGCCGCGTCTGAGGTTCTTAGAGTCAAATACCTGGAGCACCGAAGCGATATCTTCATTCAGTAAAATATCTCGCGTAACGCGTTCGTCCTCGCTCATGGGCAGGAGAGTGTTTACGCCGGGGCTGTCTATGACATTAAACTGCGAGCCCTTGATGCGCGCACTCCCCCTTGATACCTCGACGGTGGTGCCGGGGTAATTAGATACAGTGGCGTAGCGTCCGGTAAGGCGGCCGAATATGACGCTCTTACCGACATTCGGGTTTCCGGCGAGTACGAGTGAGGGCTCTTGGCCTTCGGTGGCGGCGTCTAACTTATTGTTTTCTTCTGCGTTCATCAGTACCCGTAAAAGAATTTGAAATTCGATTTCAACTAGAAGTCAAAAAAAACTCAGCGACAAGCGCTGCAGTAACCGTATATTTCCAACTTGTGGGTCAAAACCTTAAAGCCGAGACTATCGGCCATCTTTAACTGTAAATCCTCTATCTGCTGGTTATGAAATTCCTCGATCCTGGAACATTTGAGACAAATAATGTGATCGTGGTGGTCGTCTTCCGGGAGGTTTTCATACTGCGTCCTCCCGTCCCCGAACTGTCTTGGTGTGGCGAGCCCGCAGTCCACAAGGAGCTTCATGGTTCGGTAGACAGTCGTGGAGCCTATCTTCGGGTTCTTTCTCCTTGCCTTTATCAGGATGTTATCGAGGCCTATATGGGTATCGGAGCTTAGAAATATTTTAGTGATAATCTCCCGCTGGAGCGTCCGCTTCAGGCCCTTTTCTTCCAGATAAGTGTTGAGCCTGGAAATTTTACTGGATAGACTGACGGGTTGTACCATTTGAGTAAGGCCGACTGAAGTCAGGGGTTCTCCTGCACCCTGTTATTTATGGAGCGGGAGACGGGATTCGAACCCGCGACCCCAACCTTGGCAAGGTTGTGCTCTACCACTGAGCTACTCCCGCATACGGCTTCACAGGATGAAAAACCTATTGAAGCGAACAATTTAGAATTTTACCATAATAAATCAGTGTGTCAAGATATTTTAGAGTTTATACGCTTCTTTTAATCAAAGGCGTATTCGGAGCAGAAAAAATACCTGAACGCAGAGCATAAACGACCGAGAGGAAAAGTTAAACCGCTACCCAGCAGAGAAACTATAAAAAGAGTCAACCTATAATTAATTTAGTAAAGAAGCATTTTATTGTTGATAATCGGTGGAATCAATCATATAATAAGTGCATGATAAACACTAACGAGATACTTTCACGCATAAGAAGGTTGCGTGAAATGAAGAAACTTAAGCAGGACGACATTGCAAAACACCTTGGAATTGACAGAACAACCTACCTCAGAAAAGAAAAGGGTCAGATCCCGCTAACTACGGAAGAACTCCTTCTCATCGCCGATTTTCTTGACGAAGCTCCCGCTGGATTCCTTACAAAGCACGCCTTTACATTACCGGCCTCCGATGAAGGTGATCTCGATGAGAATGCAAACCTCATCCTTGCCATCTACCGTCTGCTAAATACTGAGGAGAGGCGGGACCTCCTCTTCACTCTTCGACTCATCCTGAAAGGCGTCGAAAACAAGTCCGCTAGAAAGTTACTCAAAGAGATAAAATAACGGACCCCACCAAGCACACATGTGTGTCGGGTGGGGAGGTGCTCGTAAAAGATCTTTGCCTTCATGGTAAAACGCGCCGGCTCATCAGCGTGGATCAAGGTGCTCTTCACACACCTACTCTTCTTACCCTCAAGGACGCGACACATAATAAAATAAACTTAGTTAATTATAGTTTAACTACGACAAGTCAGCCTATTGCTATATTCTTCCAAAAAGTTTACACTCGGCTTTTACTTGTTAGCTACCGTTAACGCTATGACTTCTCCAAAAGTATCGCCGATAACATTTCAAGCGTCGATGCGGGTGAGTCACAATAATAATCGGCCTCCTCCTCGTATCCACCGACAAAGACGGATAGCCCTTTTCCCTTTACCGCCCTGAAGGCGTCAATATCCGTTAGGTCATCGCCTATGGATAGCGGAAAGGTGTCTTTAAACTCCCCTCGCCCCATGATCCACTTCACGGCACTTCCCTTATGCCAGAGGGCGCGCGAACGGAGCTCTATTATCTTCTTCCCCCCGGTTACACGTAAAAACCCCCTGGTGGTGACTCGGTCCAGTATCTCTCTTGCTTCTCCGTAAAAGAGCTTCTCCGACTCTCCTGAGAGGTTTTTATAGTGAAGGCTAAGCGAGACCTCCTTAACCTCCAGAACGGTACCGGGCCACTTTAAAATAAGCCCTCTAAGTTCATTTGCCGCAGAGCTTAGTTCGGCTCCAGCTCTTCGCCCGATATCGAATCTCATTGTAAAGGCGGGAGACGATATCTCCATGCCGTGGTTGCCGACATATGTAATTTCTTCTATTCCGACGCGGTACTTCAAGTCCTTTAAGGACCTTCCACTTACTATGGCGACCTTAAAGCGCCCGGAGAGCCTTTTTAAGAGACGACATGTGCTCTCAGGCAAGACGGCGTTAGCCGGGTCCTCGGCGATAGGCACCAGTGTGCCGTCGTAATCAAGGAAGAGGGCCAATCTCTTCTCTTTTATAAGGCTCAGGAGCGGCTGAAAGCCACCGGAAAGATCTCTACTCATAACTAGTAACTGCTCCCATCGTCTAAATAAAAAAAGACCGGTAGGCACACAACTGTGTATCTACCGGTCTATAAAGCTAACGGGAAAATCTCCGAACCCGCTTGTAAGTCCACGGCTTTATGAAATAAGGGTTTTTCTCCTGCCCCACCTAATAAAACACCTTCATCATAACCGATCTTATGGATCGTGTAGTATAAAAGACGGCCAATCGGGTGATCCAGGAACTGCGCTGAGCCTTACGGCTACCTGCCCCTTACTACTAAATGGCCCCTTCTGTTAGTCTGCCAGCACTCTTCGTTCTGGGATCTACAGAAGGGTTTCTCCTCGCCGTAGCTCACGGTACGTATATTACCTTCTGGGATACCGAGGCGTACTAGGTAATTTTTAACGGAGTTAGCTCTCCTCTCGCCGAGTGCAATATTGTACTCGGGTGCACCTCTTTCGTCACAGTGACCTTCGATCACGATTGAGGCGCCTGGATGCTTCTTTAATATTTCGGCATTGCCGTTAAGGTAGTCGCGTTGATCAGGCCTTATGGTGTAGCGGTCGTAATCGAATAGCACGTCCCTTATGGCGTATTTACCAACCCCCGGGAGGCCGGAGACGTCCCCGAAGACGCCTTCGAGCTCTATCTCCTCAATAGAATCGATGACAACACCCTCATCCTGGACCGGCTCCGGAGCTGGCTCTGCCGCTTTCACGACCTCCTCAACCGGAGGCGGCGGGGTCTCATCGCTTACATCGACTACCTTGGTCTTTGAAGAGTCCCCTGCGCAACCCGTAAGATAAAGTGTGGAAAATATTAACGCAGCTAATAACATTAGAAAACGACTTTTCATGCCAGTATCCTTTCATTGATATTGTTAAGCCGGCGCGTAGTCTGCAATAAATTAAAATATGATATTCTTCATAAGAAGGCGGCCGGCAGTGAAGTACGAGGTTAACTAGGTGAAAAAAGAGAACTTTATTAATCTAACTAATATAAATTATCAGAGGGGGCACTGAGTGTCAAGGGTTTTACTGTAGAAAACACCTCAAAGTTCCATGTTTTCAAAAAGCACGTAACCAGTCAACTTATAAAAGCAAGAAAAAGCTATATATAGTATAGAGATAACTTACTGAATCCCATTTCTAAGCAGGTAGAGCACAATGAAGTTCAGGATACCCAGAATAAGGATTGAGAAGGTTCCCCACTCAAAGCGCAGGAACGTCTTCTTCCTGGGCCTGTAGACAAGGGCCATGATAGCTATGGCCGTCATCAGTATGGCGATCCCTCCGGTAATGGAATGGCTCTTGGAGACCTCGGCAAAGATTGGCCCTTTGGTATAAAATATGTCATCGACCGCGAGGACGAGCACATTGAACATATTGCTTCCAAACATATTGGCTACGGCCATATCGAGGGCACCTATGCGTATCGCCGCGATTGAGACGACGACTTCGGGAAGAGAGGTCGCAAGAGCCACGAAGACGCTTCCGGTAAAAGTACGCCCAAGCCCTGTAGTTTTAGCTATTTCTTCGGCTATAAAAGGGAGGAATATCGCCGCAACTACAACAATAAAGGCGTTAAGCGAGAAGAAGACAAGGGCCGTCCTAAGGCTTATCTCCTTGTATCTGGCCCGGAGCTCGGCGGCATCCTGAACGTACTCCCTTATTACCTGTTTCTCATAGAGGAAGAGGGTCCTCATTCCTATAATGTATATAAGTATTATAACCGGCGTAATGAGGGATACATGCCCGACGGAAGGGATTATGCCCGCTCCCATGATGGCCGTTGACGCAACGGCTATCATGGCCACGGCGAAGGCCGCAGACAAGATATGTCCCTGCCCGGCCTGAAGGAAGATGGGCCTGGTGCCGTGCATGGGGTCCATAAGCGCGAGGATAAGGAGATTAAATACGCACGAACCCATGACGTCGCCGAAGGCGATATCAACGACACCGGCTACGGCGACCGAGCTTATGCCGGTAATAAGTTCGGGGAGGCTCGTTATGCTGGCTATAAGGATAAGCCCGACCCAGGCCCTACCAAGCCCGCTCTTCTCAGAGATAACGTCCCCGTACCTGGAAAGGTTAGAGCCGCTGTAGATTATAAGCGCTGCTGCGGCCATGAAATATAGCCAGATAATAATAACACCTTCTTTCTCAGGTTAGCCCAAACTCCTCTGCGTGGCAGGGCAATCATTTATCTCAAAAAAACCTTTTATATTTAGCTGCTATTTCAATTTTCACAAATAAGGTTCCAATTGTCAATTAAGAGCGTATTTTAACTTTTATTAAGTACCCTCCATTGACATTCCATGATTTTTGTCTTAAACTTTCAAAGCTGGACTTATTCAGTTTTACAGATAAATTCGGGCATTCTTAAGCCTGATAGAACCGCACCCCCACCACCTGGAAAGATTTACGTGCAAAAATTCCTTTTAATAGCCCTGGCCGGAGCGTGCGGCGCAACACTTCGGTACTCCGCCTATGTCGTTGTCAACAGGTTCCTGACGACTTCTTTCCCGTGGGCGACTATAGGCGTCAACACCTTCGGCTGCTTCATCTTCGGCTTTATCTTCTCACTATCCGAGCACAGGATGGTTTTATCGGGCGACACACGCATAATACTGCTAGTCGGATTTGTCGGCGCTTTTACGACATTTTCAGCCTTCGCCTTCGAATCATTCGAGTTTATAAGGCACTCGCAGTGGGTACTCTTAGCCGGTAATATTATAGTTGAGATTATCGCAGGCCTCATAGGGCTTGCCCTTGGCATAGCGGCAGGTAAAATCTTCTAATTGGAAGGAAATGCCAGATGAAGCTTGAATCAACGGCCAAACAACTCAGAATATATATTGGCGAGAATGACAAACTTGATGGACACCCGCTCTACGATGTAATAGTAAAGAGGGCGAAAGAGCGGGGCATGGCCGGGGCTACCGTCTTCAGGGCCATGATGGGTTTCGGCCCAAATAGCCGCATCCATACCGGCAGCATGCTGCGCCTCTCCGCCGACCTGCCGATAGTCGTCGAAATCATCGATAACCCTGACCGCATAGAGTCCTTCCTGCCGGAGCTCGAAGAGTACGTCAAGGACGGTCTTATTACGATAGAAGATATCGGCGTCGTCCTCTATAAAAGCTCTGCTGCCGACAACTAACGGCCTCTCACCGGAGATGGAGCGTAGCGAAATCCGAGAGCGGCCCGCTAAACGCCTCTCCTGAGCTAACGAAGCCCTTATTGTGGCTTCCTCCAATCTCAACTAACCCGACCCCGTCTCTAGCCGCACTTACGAGCACACGGGCGTGATTTATAGGGATTAATTCGTCCTCCCGGCTATGCACGATGAGCAGCGGCGCTTTTATATCCCCTACCCTTCCGAGATTATCATAAATAGAGCGCGAGAGTAACCTCACGGGTATATACGGGTAAAACTCTGAAGCAAGGTCGGGAACAGACGTAAAGGTGGACTCAAGGACGACCGCCGCCGACTCCACGCGCGTGGCAAGCCACGTTGCCACCCCTCCCCCGAGCGAGCGGCCGTAGATAATGATCTTATCAGAGTTCACCCCACGGTCTTCCACGAGATAATTCCAGGCAGTGAGTGCGTCGATGTAGATGCCGTCCTCACCAGGACGCCCTTCGCTCTCGCCATACCCCCTGTAGTCGAATATAAAGGTATCTAGCCCCATACCGCTAAGGATCTTCAACATATCCGTGCGGTGGCTGATATTCCTGGAGTTGCCGTGGCAAAAGAGCACAACACCCCGTCCACCTTCCTTCCCACCGGAGCCGTAGACGTACCAGCCCGTAAGCCTAAGGGCCCCAGCAGTATGAAAGACTACCTCATCAAAAGAGAGCCCCTCTTCGGCAGGTGTTGCAATTATCTCTCGGGTCGGATGGTAGAGAAATTTATCTTGAAAGAAGAAGAATACCGCGAGGAGGAGCGCGTAGAGGAGGATAGCTCCTTTTACGACCTTTACGGCTATGGAGATATTAAGGGCGGTAGTTTTATTACTCATCTCGCCGCTCCAGGGGTTAAGGAAAAAACTTGGAAAAAAGTTAACCGCCGTTTTTGTATTTTTCCAGGCAGTCGTTGCCGCAGAAGTAGTGAGTCCCCCGGCTATCGGTGTGACTAGGCGCGTTCTCCTTTAGGAGGAAGGTCTTGCAGACCGGGTCCTGGACGGTCTCCTCGGCGGCGTTAAAACCTCCGGACTTCTCGCCGCCACCGCCTCCGCCGCCGCCCCCCCGCTCACCCGTCGATCTGCTACGCGTCCCGGATGAGAAGAGAGCCCTTTTGAGCAGTATATAAAATATATAGATTGCTACGGCATATATGATGAGTCTCACTTCCGCACCATTTGTTTAAGTAGTGGACCCTCGCCCGGAGCGAACTCCGAAAGGCGCTTTACGCTACTCCCGGAGATAACACTTGCAAGGTCGCCGATGGTCTTTCCAAGCCCTGGAAAGATAAAGTCCGGAGCTATCTCGCTTATGGGGATAAGTACGAAATCGCGCTCCAGGGCATAGTTTTGAGGTATGGTTAGACCCGGCTCGCTAATAAGCCTTTTACCGTAGAAGACAATGTCGAGGTCAATCAAGCGTTCGCCCCACCTCCTTGAAGGCACCCTGCCCATCTCCGACTCGATTTCGTTAAGGGCCGTTAAGAGACCGAGCGGCTCAAGAGTCGTCCATAGCTCCACAGCGCAGTTAAGGAAGTCTCGCTGGTCGGTAACACCCCACGGCGGTGAGCTATAGAACGACGAAACGGAGACGAGATTTACCTCACTGAGCGCTAAGAGGGAGCTTAACGCTTCTCTCAGGTTAGCCTCCCTCTCACCCATATTCGAGCCAAGTGATAAAAAAACCCTCTCTGACATAGTCTCCGTACCCGCTTAGAACTTAAGGTCGAGATCCTTAAGCCTTCTTCCGGCCTCTTTTAAAACCCTTCTCTCATCGGCCTCGTCTCCTGCGGCAAATGTCGCCGAGAAGCGGAGGAAAGGACCTGCGTCGTCCCACGGCACGGTTGAGATGAGGGCGTTCTTTATGAGGTACTCACTCGCATCCTCGGCGGCGTCGAATGTAGCATGCCTACCGGCTCCAGTAGGCGACGGCACATATAGATAAAAAGAACCACCCGGCATAACAGCCGTAAAGCCTGCGCCGTTTAAAGCCTCTACGAGGAGTTGGAGCCGCCTCTTGTACTTGGCGGCTATCTTTTCGGTTATCTCGTTATGTTCGAGTGCGTAAATACCGGCCTTCTGAATTGCTATGAACTGACCGGAGTCGTAGTTGTCCTTTACATTTGCAAAGGCACTTATGACCTTCTCCGAACCTACGAGGAAGGCGAGCCTCCAGCCCGTCATGTTATAGGCCTTGGAGAATGAATGAATCTCAACGCCAACGTCCTTTGCGCCCTCCACGGAGAGGAAGCTCAAGGGCTCCTTAAAAGATAGAGCAGCGTAAGCGGCGTCGTGAACTACGACGATATTATTCTTCTTTGCAAAGGCTACCACACTCTCGAAAAATTCCTTAGTAGCGCATGCTCCGGTCGGGTTATTCGGATAATTCAGGTAAAGCAGTTTAGCGGCCTTAGCGTCTGCTTCGCTTATGGCGCCGAGGTCCGGGAGGAAGTCGTTCTCTCTCGTCAGTGGGAGCGTAACCGTCCTGCCGCCGTTCCAGTTGGTATGGGTCGCCATCACGGGGTAGCCCGGAGCGGTCATTAGCGTTACGTCGCCTTCGTTAATAAAAGCGTCCGGTATCATAGCAAGAGCGGGCTTTGAGCCGATGGAGTGGATGACCTCTTTAACGGGGTCTATGCCGTCCACACCGAAGACATTCTTCAAGTAGGAGGCGGCGGCGGTCTTCAGACCCTGGATGCCGTTATCGGCGTAGCCGCGATTCTCCTTCTTCGCGCACTCGATCTTAAGCGCTTCGACGACCATGGAGTGCGCCATGTCGTCGGGCTCTCCGACGCCGAAGTCGAATAGCTCCACTCCGGGGCTGGCCTTAAGTGCCTCGGCCTTTGCCCTCTTTATCTTCTCGAACTTATATATCTTCGTATCTTTACCGAATCCGGAGCCGCCGATCCTGTCGGCGAATAACTCCTGGATGTAATCATCTGACATCTTTACTCCTCCAGCTTTCTGTGTTTACTTCTTGAACCAAAAACACTAATCAAACGATTGGTGGCACAAAAAAACCACCGTCGATTAATCACATTGATTGATATTGAAAAGATAAGAAGACCTACCCCCCGGTAACGGTATTTATTAAGCTGCCGATTCCTTCCACCTTTATTTCTATTTTATCGCCGGGCGTCATCTTACCGACGCCGGACGGGGTACCGGTGGCGATAACGTCTCCGGGAAGGAGAGTCATCACCTTTGAAACGTAACTTACGAGCGTATCCACATTAAAGATCATATCGCTAGTCGAACTTTGCTGCTTTACCTCCCCGTTAAGGAAGGACTCTATCATAACGTTATCCGGGTCGAGTTCCGTCTCTATCCACGGCCCTATAGGCGCGAAGGTGTCGAACCCCTTGGCCCTCGACCACTGCCTGTCGCACTTCTGAAGGTCTCTGGCCGTAACGTCGTTAATGCAGGTGTATCCGAGCACGAATTCTCTTGCAGAGCCGGGCTCCACATTACGCGCCTTCTTGCCGATTACGACGGCGAGCTCTGCCTCGTAATCTACGCGCCTCGACATGTGGGACGGATACTTGATCTCGTCACCGGGGCCGATTACCGATGTCGAAGGTTTTAGAAATAAGAGCGGCTCTTCGGGGAGTTCGTTATTAAACTCAGCGGCATGGGCCTTGTAGTTTAGCCCTATGGCCACTATCTTCGAAGGCAGACACGGTGCGAGTAGCGTTACCTCATCGGTACGGTAAAGCTCTGCGAGCGCGCCCTTCTCCAGAGAGCCTGCGAAGAGGCCGCGGTCAAGGACGCTTATGTGATCGCCCTCTACTGCACCGGAGAGAGTACGCCCCTCGACTGAAAACCTTACTAGCTGCATAGATATAAAAAACCCTTACTTACCCTTATCACGAGTATTAAGGCCGAGTATCTGGAGCCTAAGGGCGTTAACTTTAATGAAGCCTCCGGCGTCCTTCTGGTCGTATACGGTATCTTTTTCGAATGTCGCGAACTCCGGGTGGAAGAGCGTCTTCTCGCTCTTTCTACCGAGTACCGTGATCGTCCCTTTGTAGAGCTTTAGCCTTACGCGGCCGCTTACCGACGACGTAGCCTCGTCCACGAGTGCCTGAATCGCCTCGCGCTCCGGCGAGTACCAGTACCCGTTATAGACGATCTCAGAGTAGCGGCTTATGAGCGAATCCCTGACCTTCATCACCTCGCGGTCCATTGTAAGAGACTCCATCGCCCTTCTGGCGACATGGAGTATCTCACCACCCGGTGTTTCGTAGACGCCCCTGGACTTCATACCGACGTAACGGCTCTCGACCATATCGACGCGCCCTATGCCGTTCCTGCCGCCGAAGCGGTTAAGTCTGGTTAGTATCTCGGCCGGTGTACCGCCCTTGTTATTTACGGCTACGGCGTCTCCCCTCTCGAAATCTATCGTAATGGTCGTCGCCTTATCCGGGGCCTCCTCAGGGGAGACGGTAAGGACGAACATATCCTCGGGCGGGGCCTTCCACGGGTCTTCGAGTATGCCTCCCTCGAAGCTAAGGTGAAAGAGGTTCCGGTCGCAACTGTAAGGTTTCTTCTTTGATACAGGGACGTGGATGCCGTGCTTCTTGGCGTACCTTATGAGGTCTTCACGGCCCTTCATATCCCAGATACGCCACGGGGCAATGACCTTTATTGTAGGGTCTATCGCATAGTAGGCGAGCTCGAAGCGTACCTGATCGTTGCCCTTACCCGTCGCGCCGTGAGAGACTGCGTCTGCGCCGGTCTCCTTAACGACGTCCATATGAGCCTTACCGATGAGCGGTCTGGCGATGGAGGTGCCGAGGAGGTAGGTGCCCTCGTAGACGGCTGAGGCACGGAGCATCGGGTAGACAAAATCGCTTACGAACTCCTCTCGGAGGTCTTTTATGTATACCTCGGAAGCGCCGCTCTTAAGTGCCTTTTCCCTTAAGGGATTTATCTCGGCCCCCTGCCCGACGTCGGCGACGAAGGCTACAACCTCGCAGCCGTAATTTTCTTTAAGCCACTGTATCGTTACCGACGTATCAAGACCTCCTGAGTAGGCGAGGACGACCTTCTTGACTTTTCCGATGCTCATAGATTTTCATCTCCAGTCTATACAATTTCAAGGATATTTTTAGTATTATTTAACACGCCGCTTCTTTGAGTTCAAGACAGCCGACTAGATATCGTCTCCGGCGAGCAATCTTTCAAGGATAGCCTTCTGTATATGGAGCCTGTTCTCGGCCTGCTCGAAGATAGCCGAATTAGGGCCTTCCATTACCTCCTCGGTTATCTCCTCGCCCCTGTGCGCAGGCAGGCAGTGGAGCACCATCGCACCTGCGGCGGCCTTCTCCAGGAGTGCGTCGTTTATCTGGTAACCCTTAAAGCTCTCGCTCCTCTCGACCCCTTCGTCTTCTTGCCCCATGCTCGCCCATACGTCGGTATTTAAGACGTCTGCGCCGCTTACGGCTTCGGCGACAGAACTTACGAGATGTATGGTAGAGCCTTTAGTATCCGCTCCGACCCGTTTTAGCATTTCGTCCGTGGGCTTATATCCGTCGGGGCAAGCGAGCCTCAGCTCGAAGCCGAGGCGTGAGGCCGACTCCATCCACGAATTCGCCATGTTGTTGCCGTCGCCTATCCAGGCAATTTTTAGCCCCTCGATGGCGCCCTTCCTCTCCTTTACGGTAAGGAGATCGGCCATGACCTGGCACGGGTGGTGCTCATCGGTAAGGCCGTTTATTACCGGAACCGTAGAGAACTCGGCGAACTCCTCTATTACCTCGTGACCGAAGGTCCTTATGAGGACGGCGTCCACGTAGCGGCTCATGACGCGCGCCGTATCCTTTATCGGCTCGCCTCGCCCGATCTGCGAATCCCTCTGGCTTATGAATATCGCGTTTCCGCCGAGCTGATACATCGCCGTCTCAAATGAAACGCGCGTCCTCGTAGAAGCCTTCTCAAATATCAGCCCGAGGGTTTTACAGCGAAGCGGGTGATAGGGAATGCCTGATTTATGGCGTTCTTTAAGTTCTGAAGCGCGGTCTATGAGTGAATAGATCCCATCTTTATCGAGATCGAATATTGTAAGAAAATTCATCTTTTTACCTTTACGAAGCGTCGCACTCTGTGCGGCGGCGCTGTGACTTTTCGAAGTCAGGGAAGAAAGTAGTATCAGTCGGTATCGCCGAAGAGGCTCCCGCCACGTTCCTTTATAAAAGCCCCTAACTCCATATCGACTACTAAGATGTGACTAATTATCCAGTCGCAGATATCTTTTTGAAGCCTTTCAAAGAGTTCATCGGTTGCGCCGTTCTTGTCGTAGAAAGCCTCAAGCTCGTTTGTGGTATCGACAAATATCTTGTGGCGGCCGAGGTGATGCGTGTAACCCGGGTAGGAGAGGATGCGCATGCATTTCTCCTCAGTCGCAAAGTGAGAGGCGATATAATCAGATAGAAAATGGAAGATATCGTGAACCTCGCCGTCGCCTTTACCATCCCTTACAGCCGTTACTAGGCCGTCTATTCTCCTGAATAGCTCTCTATGCTGAACATCTATCGCCTCAATGCCGACGCTTAGGTCTTTCGTCCACTCAATAGACATACAAAAACACTCCAAAAAAGGATTTAGAAAGTAATTGCAGAAGAACTCATATAAGGTTGAAATAAAAAAGGGACCTGATTAGTCAATAAACTCCTAACCAAGACCCGGAAGATGATTATAACAAATGGCCGTCTCTACGGCAACCGAAAAACTCAGATGACAACCTATAAAACGCCCTGAAATCAGCTTTTAAGGAACTCCCCAAGGGCCTTGTCCCTGACGGTAACGTGCTCCAGAAACCACTCCGATATCCGGCTCTTAATGGCTTCGAGAAGCTCTGGGGTAGCCCCGTCTTTCTCGTATTTATCCTGAAGCCGGTAGATATCACGGATAAAACCGTTATGTAGGAGCATGTGCTCGTCGCTCTGTGGGTATTTTCTGGTGAGCATCAGGTTCTGTTCAGCGGTAAAGTGGTGGAGCACGTATTCCTGAAGAAAATCAAAAGTATCGTTTACGACTTCACTTTCCATGTCTTCGTTAGTGGCGTCTAGAAGAGAGTTTATCCTCTTAAAAAGCTCCCTGTGCTGAGAGTCGATCTCCTGAACGCCGACGCTCAGATTGCTGGTCCACTCAAGATGCATTCCCATAATTTATCCCCGAAATAGTTATTTATATTTATACTCTACTCAGTACCAGGCGTAGTATCTTAAGCATCCTGTCTACTTCGTCTTCCTTAACCGTAAGGGCAGGTAGGAACCTCAAGACATTCTCGGCGGTGCAGTTAATTAAAAGCCCCTCATCCATGGCCGCCTTAACAATATCGCCGCCCGGCATATCTAGCTCCATGCCGATGATTAGACCCTTCCCCCTTAGATTTTTTATAAAGGAGAAATCCTCTTTTAGCTCTGTAAGGCGGTCTACCATGTATGCGCCTACGCGAGTGCAATTTTCAAGCAACCCCTCGTCAAGTATTGCCCTTATCGCAGCACTCCCGGCAGCTGAGGCGAGCGGGTTACCGCCGAAGGTTGAAGCGTGGGTTCCGGGCGTAAAGGCCGACGCCGCCTCTGCTGTCGCAAGCATTGCGCCTATGGAGACCCCACCGGCCAAGCCCTTGGCGAGCGTCATGATGTCGGGCTCTATGCCGGAGTGCTCGTAGGCGAAGAGTTTGCCGGTGCGCCCCATGCCGACCTGTACTTCGTCGAATATCAGAAGCACGCCGTTATCGCGCGTAAACTCCCTCAGCTCCCTTAGAAACCCTTCCGGCGGAGAGTTCACCCCGCCCTCGCCCTGTATCGGTTCTATGAGCACAGCGGCGGTCTCAGGCGTAATAGCCGCCTTTACGGCGCTAATATCTCCGAAGGGCACATAGGTAAAGCTCTGGAGGTGCGGCTCAAACCCCTTCTGGACCTTCTTCTGCGCAGTAGCAGCAAGCGCTGCCATCGTACGACCGTGAAAGGAGCGCTCCATGCTTATGATATGGGACTTATTTAAGCCCCTGGAGCTAAAATACTTTCTGGCGAGCTTTATCGCCGCCTCTATCGATTCGGAGCCGGAGTTACAGAAAAAGACCCTGTCCGCGAATGAATGCTCGCAGAGTAGGCTCGCGAGCTCCGCCTGAGGGCCGATGTGGTAGAGGTTCGATATATGGATGAGCTCTCCGGCCTGACGCCTTATCGCCTCAACCACCTTCGGGTGGCAATGTCCGAGGTTGGTTACCGCAAGCCCCGCCACGAAATCCAGGTACTCGTTGCCGTCCGCGTCCCAGACCCTCGTCCCCTCGCCCTTTACTATAGCTATAGGGAAGCGGTTATAAGTTTGTGCGACGTAACACTCCGTAAGCTCAATAATCTCTTTATTAGTCATTTGGACACCATCTTAATTAGTAAAGCCACTATAACCCCGCTGGTTGCTAAAGATCGCTTCGGGAACTCGCAGTTAAAGGAAAAAACACAAAAGGAGCAGAAACTAAGGTCAGGACCTAACACCCCATATCAAACGCTCCACTCCGAATAAGTCCTCAACCAGCCCGGTAGAGGCGAAGGAACCGGTCGAATCCAGGAGCGACTTTATTTCACGCGCCTGTCCGTACCCGGACTCAAGGGCCATAAGACCGCCTGGCTTAAGGTAAAGGGGAGCCTCTTTAGCTATCCTCTTATAGAAATCAAAACCGTCCTCGCCGCCAAGGAGTGCAACAGACGGCTCGTGGACCCGTACCTCCGGCTCAAGGGCGTTAAATTCACCTGTCGTAACGTAAGGCGGGTTTGAGACTATTATATCAAACTCCTTACCCGCGCTACTGTGACCAAGCGCGTCGAAGAGATCGCTCCTTATAAAACTAACCCTACCCGTTACGTCGTGCTTTACGGCATTCTCCATAGCCGTACCGAGAGCGGCCCCCGAGATATCCGTTGCGACGACGCGCGCGCCGGGGAGCACGTGGGCGAGCGTTACTGCTATGCACCCGCTCCCGGTGCCCAGATCGAGGATAAAAGGCTTCTCACCCCTGGAGAGCGGACTCTTTAAGACGAGGTCTATAAGCCCCTCTGTCTCCGGCCTCGGAATGAGCACGCCAGGCCCTACTTTGAAATCAAGGCCGTAAAAACCCTGAACCCCGGAGATATACTGGCCGGGCTCTCGCGCGGCCCTTCGCCTCACCGCCTCTTCAAAGCGTAGGATAAATTCAACGCCCACTTCGTCTGAGCGCTTCATGAAAACCTCAAGCGGCTTGCAATCAAGGAGCGCCGAAGCCATAAAGAGGCTCTCGCGCCTCGCGTCGGGTATGCCGGTATCCGTAAGCGCGCCCTCGGCCCACGAAAGCACCTGCGCGACGTTTTTAATCTCTTCCGTATTATCCAAAGCCATAACAATTCACCAAAGAACACTCGCCCCTACAAAAGGTTCCTCCGTCACGCATCGGTTATGATGGTGCCGACTCCAGCGTCGGTAAAGACCTCAAGCAGGACCGAGTGCTCGACCCTGCCGTCTATTATATGAGCGCTCCCCACACCGGCCTTGACCGTGTCTATGCAGCACTTGAGCTTTGGCACCATGCCGCCATCGGCGACCTTTGTGCGAATAAGAGAGCGGGCCTCTTTAAGGGTAAGCGATGATAAAAGTTTTTTATTCTTACCCAAGACGCCCTCGACGTCGGTTAGGAGTATCAGCTTCTCCGCGCCTATGGCCGAAGCTATCTCACCGGCCACTGTGTCGGCGTTAATGTTATAGGTCTTGCCGTCCTCGCCCCCGCCTACGGGGGCAATGACCGGGATGAAATTACTCTTACCGAGGCTCTCTATCACGCTGGTATTTACGCTCTCGACCCTGCCGACATGTCCGACGTCCTTACCGCGCAGCTTAAGGCGGGCGGCCTTTATAAGCTTACCGTCCTTACCGCAGAGTCCGACGGCGTTACCTCCGAAGTGGTTTATGAGCCCTACTATCTCCTTATTGACCTTGCCGACCAGGACCATCTCGACTATCTCCATGGTCTCGTCGTCTGTTACGCGAATTCCGTCGATGAAATTAGTCTCCTTGCCGAGCTTCCCGAGGTGATGGCCTATCTGCGGACCGCCCCCGTGGACGATGACAGGGTTCATGCCGACATACTTCATTAAGACTATGTCGCGCGCGAAACTCTTTTTCAGTTCAGTCTCGCTCATCGCACTCCCGCCGTATTTAATTACGACGGTCTTACCGTAAAACTTCTTGATATACGGCAGGGCCTCGCAGAGCGTAGTTACCTTCTCTATCTGTTTTTTCATCTTCTTCCATGCCTGACTTTTCAGCCCCGGCAGCCTTTTTTAAAGGATATACCTGCTCAGGTCCTCGTCCTTCAGAACCTCGCTTAAGCAGTTGTCCACATACTCGGCGTCGATCAAAACCTTCTTCTCTGCCATATCAGGGGCGTTAAAACTTATCTCGTCAAATACCTTCTCCATCACAGTGTGGAGCCTTCTTGCGCCGATATTCTCCATCTTGTCGTTCACCTCGGCAGCAATGCGTGCAATCATCTCAATGGCGTCGTCGGTGTAAGTGACCTCTATGCCCTCGGTCTCAAGGAGCGCCTTATACTGAATCGTAAGCGAGTTTTTAGGCTCGGTAAGTATCCTTACGAAGTCGGCTGCCTCTAACGCCGTAAGCTCTACCCGTATGGGGAACCTCCCCTGAAACTCGGGGATAAGGTCCGATGGTTTTGCCACGTGAAAGGCCCCGCTCGCGACAAAGAGTATATGGTCGGTACGTACCATGCCGTACTTAGTCTTTATGTTAGACCCCTCAACGAGAGGGAGGAGGTCGCGCTGGACGCCTTCCCTGGAAACGTCGGGGCTCTGCCCCGAGTGGCGGCCGGCAATTTTATCTATCTCGTCGATAAATACTATGCCGGTCTGCTCCACGCGGTCGATAGCCTCCTTGGTTACCTTTTCCGTGTCCACGAGCTTCTCGGCCTCATCCTGGCAAAGGAGCTCGAATGCCTGCGGAACCTTTAGCTTCTTCCTCTTCGTCTTCTTCGGGAATATATTGGAGAACATATCCTTCAGATTCATATCCATGTCGTCCATCCCGGCGGAAGAAAATATCTCGACTACCGGGGGCTTATTACTCACCGTGCTATCTACCTCCACATCCCTATCGTCGAGTTTACCGTCCCTGAAGAGCTTCTTTAGCTTCTCCCTCGTGCTTGAGTGCACGTCGCGGGTGGTGGCCTCAGCATCGACCTTATCCTCTTCGGTCTGGAGCGGTGAACCCTTTGGAGCAGGCAGGAGCGCGTCGAGGAGACGTTCCTCGGCGTTAGCCCTGGCCTTTATCGCATTCTTCTTCTTCTCTTCGTCGGTCACGAGCTTTACCGAAAGCTCGGTAATGTCGCGAACGATGCTCTCGACATCCCTTCCGACGTAGCCAACCTCGGTAAATTTACTCGCCTCCACCTTTATAAAAGGAGCCTGCGAGAGCTTGGCGAGCCTCCTCGATATCTCGGTCTTTCCGACACCCGTAGGTCCAATCATAATTATATTTTTTGGCGCTATCTCGTCACGGAGTTCGGGTTTTACGTGCTGTCGCCTCCATCTGTTCCTTAAGGCGATGGCAACGGCCCTCTTCGCCTCGCTCTGTCCGATTATGTACTTATCCAGCTCCGAAACTATCTCTCTCGGTGTAAAACTCTTCATATGGAAAAAGACCTCCAGTTATTCGTTCTCATTAGTGCGTCTCAGAAATAGCCGTTATGGCAGAGACTCGACGGTTACGCAGTCGTTCGTGTAGATGCATATCTCGGCTGCGGCCTTTAAGGCCTCCTCGGCGACTTCTTTCGCGCCCATCTCCGTATGCCTTGTGAGCATGCGGGCCGCCGCAAGCGCATAAGGCCCGCCGGAACCGATAGCTGCTATGCCGTCTTCGGGCTCTATAACGTCTCCCGAACCCGATACTATAAAGATATGTTTAATATCGACGACCAGGAGGAGGGCTTCGAGCCTCCTAAGTACCTTATCGGTACGCCAGTCCTTTGCCAGCTCGACTACGGCTCGCTTAATGTTACCCCTGTATTGCTCAAGCTTTGATTCGAACTTATCAAAGAGCGTAAGGGCGTCGGCTGTGGAACCGGCGAAGCCCGAGAGGACTTCGCCGCCCTTGAGACGTCGGAGCTTAATGGCGCTTTTTTTCATTATGGTATTACCGAGTGTGATCTGACCGTCTCCGGCAATGGCTACACCGTCATCTCTTCTTACTGCGACTATGGTCGTGCCGTGAAAATTCGTATTCAATCTATCCTCCGTTTGCAGGCGCATTTAGTTGACCTCGTCCGGGGACTTTACCTGCCCTTTACGCCGCCGGCACGGGGGTGCCCGCGATCATAAGCCTCGAATAGTTTATCCATGCTCACCCTGGTATAGCGCTGGGTGGTTGTAAGCTTACTGTGGCCGAGCATCTCCTGAATTACGCGTAAGTCCAGACCGGCGTCAAGGAGATGAGTGGCGAATGTATGCCGTAGCGAGTGCGGCGTAGGGTGTTTTTGTATGCCGCTCACTGCGACGTACTTTGCGACTATCCTCTGTACCGAACGCACGCTTAACCGCTTGCCGTTCTTACCGACGAAGAAGGGTTTTTTATTAATGCCAACCTCGTCCGGGACGCTCCCTGCTGCAAGAGGTCCCTCCAGGTAACTCTTCAGTACTCTCTTCGCCTCGCTACCGATATAGGCCAACCGCTCCTTTGAGCCTTTGCCCATGACTCTAACCGTACCGGCGAGAAGATTCACGTCACCGGTATCCAGACCGGTAAGCTCGCTTACGCGAATGCCCGACGAATAAAGAAGCTCAAGCACAGCTGCGTCCCTGATTATACCAGGTGCTTTACCTGCGGCGCCAGCGGAAGCGTCTTTTTCGAAAGACGCCTTATTTGTTTTTACCGGGGCCTCTATAAGTGCTTCGGCCTCTTCTACCGACAGTACCGTCGGCAGGGTCTTCTCAACCTTTGGCATCGGGATAAATTTTGCCGGGTTAACCACGGCGACGCCAACCTTCAAAAGATAATTATAAAAGCTCCTAACAGACGAAAGCTTCCTCGCGATAGTCGACTTCTTTCTCATCCCGTGCAGCGAGGCGATGAAACCCGTAATATCGGACTCGGTAACAAGGAGCGCGTCTACTCTCCCGTCGTCTCCGAGGGCGATGGACTTACCTTTAAGATAAGCTTGAAATTCCCTCAGATCAACCCTGTAGCTCGAAGAGGTGTTAACTGAAGCGTTACGCTCAACCGAGAGGTAAATATCGAATTTTTCAATCAGGGATAACATCACTCCCCTCCTCTCTACCCCCAACCGCTAAAAGAAAGCTCCGGCAAATACGGGAAGCATTACAGGGATTTAAAATTTATAACATTTAGGCCACGCAGCCGCAACGAAAAAACCAAAGAATACTGCCCTGGCAGCCTCGAAGCGCTAGTGTATCACGTCCAGCAGCCTATCCCACCGGATCTTCTTAGTTACCGTATCCCACGAGAAGTATAGGATAAAAGCCTTGCCGCGTACCTCGCTCACATCGACGGTGCCCCACCAGCGGCTGTCCCACGAGTTGTCACGGTTATCGCCCATCACGAATACCTTCTTCTCCGGAACGGTATACGGGCCGAAATTCCTGATGACGCTACTTCTCGGGTTCATAGGTCCCTTGAAGACGGCGTAAGGCGTCTTAAGCTCTTCACCGTTTATATAAATCACGTCGTTTCTGATCTTTATAGTATCTCCGCCTACTGCCACGGCCCTCTTTATGTAATCCTTATCTCTCTCCCAGGGGCTCATAGTCTCGATTTTTTTCGTCCGAAAGACTATGACGTCCCCCTTTTTAACGCTGGACCAGAGCGGCATGGTCCAAGTCTCAACGAGGGGCAGTTTTACGCCCATGACCTTAACCATAGCGGGCCTCGGAATTTGTACGCCGTAGGCCATCTTATTAACAAGGAGGTGGTCGCCGATGAGGAGCGTATTCTCCATAGACCCCGAGGGGATCTTAAAGGCTTGCACGACAAAAGTCCTTATAAAGAGAGCGAGGACGATAGCTATGATGAGCGCTTCAAGTGTTTCCCGGCCCGCCCCCTTCCTCTTCAACACGCTATCTTCGGAATTATTACTCTCGTTGGTATCTTTGTTCTTTCTAAACATAAATTACAGCCCCGGTTCATTTATTTTTTAGTCGATCTTCAGTACCGCGAGGAAAGCTTCCTGCGGTATCTCTACGTTTCCTACCAGCTTCATCCTCTTCTTCCCGGCCTTCTGCTTTTCGAGGAGTTTGCGCTTTCTGGTGATATCCCCACCGTAACACTTGGCCGTTACGTTCTTCCTCAAGGCCCTAAGGCGTTCGCTCGCTATTACGCGTGTGCCGATGGCGGCCTGAATGGCCACGTCGAACATCTGCCTCTTTATGACCTTTTTCATCTTCTCTACGACGTCTTTCCCCCTTACGTAAGATTTCTCCTTCGGGACGATAAGCGAGAGGGCGTCCACCTGGTCGCCGTTAATGAGGATATCGAGGCGCACGAGGTTAGAGGCCCTGTAGTCGAGGAACTCGTAGTCCATCGAGGCGTAACCGCGCGTAAGGGTTTTAAGTCTGTCGTAAAAATCCATCACCACTTCGTTTAAAGGCACCTCATAAGTAAGGAGCACGCGCGATTCGGTCAGGTAGTCGATATTTCGCTGAACTCCGCGCCTCTCCTCGCAAAGTGTTATTACCTGCCCGACGTACTCGCTCGGGAGATGGATGGAGGCGAGTATAAAAGGCTCTTCTATAAAGTCTATGTGGTTTGGCTCCGGAAGCTCCGAGGGGTTATGGATCATCAACTCCTCGCCGTTTATCTTCATTACCTTATAGACGACGGTCGGGGCCGTCGTTATGAGTGACAAGTTGTACTCGCGCTCCAGACGTTCCTGGATTATCTCCATATGGAAGAGCCCGAGGAAGCCGCACCTGAAGCCAAAACCGAGCGCAAGCGAGGTCTCGGGCTCGAAGGTGAAGGAATAGTCGTTGAGGCGGAGCTTATTTACCGCCTCCTTCAGGTTCTCGTACTGGACGGAATCCACCGGATACAGGCCGCTAAAGACCATCGGCTTTACTTCTTTGTAGCCGGGGAGAGGAGCGCTTGTAGGGTTTAGATCGTCGGTTATGGTGTCGCCGACCTGAATGTCGCGCACCTCTTTAATAGCCGCCGTCAGAAAGCCGACCTCTCCGGGCCCTAGAGAGTCTATCTCGGTAGCCCCCGGAGAAAAGACCCCTACCTTATCTATATCATAGGTCTTTCCAGCAGCCATAAAACGTACCTTCATCCCGCCCTTGATTATACCGTCAAAGACCCGTATCTGGACTACGACGCCCTGGTACGGGTCGAACCACGAATCAAAGGCTAACGCCTTTAAAGGGGCGGAAACGTCGCCTGTAGGCGGAGGTATGCGCTCTACTACGGCTTCGAGTATATCGGTAATGCCTATCCCCTGCTTGGCGCTCGCAAGGACCGCGCTCTCCGGGTCGAGCGCCAAAAGGTCTTCTATCTCTTCTTTTATCCTATCGGGCTCGGCCGACGGAAGGTCAATTTTATTTAGCACCGGGAAGAGCTCAAGCCCCACGTCCATCGCGGTATAGAGATGAGCGAGTGTCTGCGCCTCGACCCCCTGCGAGGCGTCCACGACGAGTATCGCCCCCTCGCACGCCGAGAGAGAACGGCTCACTTCGTAGCTAAAGTCCACATGCCCCGGCGTATCTATCAAGTTAAGGATATAATCCTTACCGTCGGAAGCTTTATAGTTGAGCCTCGCGGTCTGGGCCTTGATCGTAACACCCCTTTCGCGCTCTAATTCCATCTTGTCCATGAACTGGTCCACCTTATCGCGGTCGCTAACGGCTCCGGTTACCTCCAAAAGCCTGTCCGAGAGTGTGGACTTACCGTGGTCTATATGGGCGATTATTGAAAAATTCCTGATTCTATCTCTATTAAACATAGTAGTATTAAGCTCCGTAACGCAGTTAAAGGAATAGGGTATTATATTAAAATGAGTACGGTTTGTAAAGGGAAGAGAGGGTGAACCGGGCTTAGATAGCAAACTTACGGCTCTAAAGATCATCACAGGTAGGGATTCGTTTACAAAGGAGTCTTTTCTCTGGTATATTTAGGGGTATCGCGTTTCAGCACGCCCCCTACGGAGCCTCCCTGAATGAATAATTTTTCAACAAATAGAGAGAGATACTACCTGGTCATGCGCCCCATCTCCGAAGATATGGATGAGGCAGAAGAGTATATGGAAAGGCTCCGGGAAGTCACCGGTATCGACCATATCACGCTTCGCCAGAGGGTTACAGGCTCTGCCCCTCGTGTGCTAAAGACAGGCACCGGTGAGGTAGAGCTTAAGGATATGGCGCGTGAGATTAAGAGAGATGGATTAAAATGCGCCGTCATAAAGAAGTCTGACATAAAGGGCGGTGGTCGCCCCCGGAAGGCTGCGTCGGTTGAGCTCTTATCCAAATCTTTAAGGCTCCTTGGAAATGACCGGGAGCCGCTCGTCACCATAGACGCCTCCTCAAGTACCCTGATAGTGCTCGCCTCCACCGACTACGAAAGGCTTAACTCAAAACGCCTCGCAAGAAAAGCCCTTAATAAGGCCGCAAGCATCTCAAAAGAAGAAGTCGTTCAGTTCATATTCCGCCACAGTCCCGTAATGGATATCTACACAGACGGCTCCGCCGAGGCGGTCCGGGTCTACGGCTCTCGCTTTAACTTCACAAGCCTTGCTGAAGAGATGAGAGAGGCAGCCTCGCTAAACTTTGAGACACTGTTTAAAAAAATTGGAAAGGCCGCAGGAAGCGCTATGATTGAGACAGGTTTCGGAGAGACCC
>JAJCZG010000010.1 GCA_029262475.1 Deltaproteobacteria bacterium | reverse complement strand
GTGGACGCTCGAAGGCCCGCCGGAAAGGATGATGCCCGAGGCACTGAACCCTTTAATCTTCTTCATGCCGATATTATAGGGGTGAATTTCACAGTAGACCTTTGCCTCGCGTATGCGTCTGGCGATGAGCTGCGTGTACTGAGAGCCGAAGTCGAGTATCAAAATCCTGCTGGAATGTATATCCATAAGTTAACGGTACCTCTTGGTTTATAGTGTATTATATCGAATAAAATCTAGTCGTTTGAACGGTAGTTCGGAGCTTCTTTCGTAATGGAGACGTCATGGACATGGCTCTCTCTCATTCCTGCGCTCGTAATCTTATGAAACTTCGCATTCTTCTGCAAGTCCGGTATGTTTGGCGTGCCGCAGTAGCCCATGCCGGCCCTTAAGCCGCCTATAAGCTGGTATATAGAAGAGGCTATCGGGCCCTTGTACGGCACCCTCCCCTCTATCCCCTCCGGGACGAGCTTTAGTTCGCTCTCGACGTCGTCCTGGAAATACCTGTCCTTACTCCCCATCTTCATCGCCTCGATTGAGCCCATGCCCCTGTAGAGCTTAAAGGTACGCCCCTGTAGCAAGACCGTCTCGCCCGGGCTCTCGTCTGTGCCTGCGAATAAGCCGCCTATCATTACTGCACTTGCTCCAACGGCCAGGGCCTTTGTAATATCGCCCGAGTATTTTATGCCGCCGTCGGAGATGACGGGGATGCCCTTCTTACTAGCGACACTTACGGCGTCGAGTACTGCGCTTATCTGCGGGACGCCGATGCCGGTTACTATCCGGGTGGTGCATATGGAGCCCGGGCCTACGCCGACCTTAACGGCGTCTACACCGGCCTTTATGAGGGCAGCCGTGCCATCGGCCGTAGCGACGTTACCGGCTATTATCTGGCAGCCGAAATTCTTCTTTATGTATTTTACCGCTTCGAGAACGCCCTTACTGTGTCCGTGGGCCGTATCAACGGCGATTACGTCGGCTCCGGCCTCTATGAGGGCCGCCGTCCTCTCCTCGGTATCAAAGGAGACGCCAACGGCTGCTCCCACGCGGAGCCTGCCGAGATCGTCCTTGCAGGAGTTAGGGTGCCTCTCGCGCTTTTCGATATCCGTGTAGGTGATAAGCCCCTTAAGCTGTCCCTTCTTATCGACGACCGGGAGCTTTTCTATCCTGTGCTGATGCATCACGGCCTTTGCCTTCTCTATGGCTATACCGTCCGGGGCCGTTACGACCACCTTCGTCATTATGTCGCTTATCCGCTTCTCCGGGTCCTCTTCGAAACGGAGGTCACGGTTCGTAAGTATACCGACGAGCTTCTTACCTTCGACTATTGGAAAGCCCGAGACCTGCTCGGCCTTCATAATGGCTAGAGCGTCGGAGAGTTTCTGCTCAGGTGAAAGGGTTTTGGGGTTACGTATGACGACCGTCTCGTACTTTTTCACCTTATCGACCATCGCTGCCTGCTCTTCGATGGTGAGGTTCTTATGAATTATTCCGATACCGCCCGCCTGGGCTATGGCGATAGCCATCGGCGTCTCGGTGACCGTATCCATAGCGGCACTTATGAGAGGGATATTAAGCCTTATCTTCGCCGTCAGGTTCGTAGATACGTCAACATCCCTCGGTAGTATCGCCGAGAAGCCCGGGACGAGAAGCAGGTCGTCAAAGGTAAGCCCCTCCTTAATATTTAAAACCATGTCGAAAACCCCTTTCCAATATATAAAAATTTATTTATTATCAAGCGCAAAGTTGGGGCGAATTAAGGAGCACCCCTTCGAGCAAACCCGAGTCGGAGACGACCATTGTAGGTGAATCAAAGAACTTCATCGCCTTTAAGACTATCGCCGTACCGGCGATAATGAGGTCTTCTCTCCCCTTCTCAAGCGAGAGGACCGCCTCGCGTTCCGCGAGCGTCATCTTTACGAGCTTATGATAGCACTCTTCAACCTGCCAGTAATTTAGCTCGAAGTTATTTACCTTCTCCCGGTCATATGCGGGGAGTTCCTGAATGATAGCAGCAAGCGTAGTAACCGTTCCTGCCGTGCCTACGAGCACTCCTCCCTTCTCCTTCGAGTAAAGAGGCATATGTATCTTATCGCTAATGACCTTCTCTTCGAGGGTAATAAAGTTCCACTCAACCTCGTCCTCAAGGAGTATCATCTCTTTTTCTTCAGTAGGGTCGTTATTTAAGTATTTCTCGGTAAGGTGAACGACACCCATATCCATGCTGTAAGCAGCCCGGAGCTCCGAGCCTACCGTCATGACGAACTCCGTAGAGCCGCCGCCGATATCTACCATCGTCATCCTGACCGGGTCTTTATCGAAGATGCTCTTTACGCCCTTTAGCGTAAGCCTTGCTTCTTCTTCACCCGTAAGGACATTTATATTGAGATCGTACTTGGTGCGGGCCTCGGTAACGAACCAATCCCTGTTGGCGGCACGTCTTACTACACTCGTCGCCACCGGGAGTACCGTATCCACGCCACTTTCGTTTAAAAGCTCTCTAAAGTGAGCGAGGGCAGCGAGGGTGCGCTCCGCAGAGTCAGGGTGGATGCCGGAGTCCGGGTCGTAGCCTCCGCCGAGCCTTGTTATCTTCCTGTCGTAAAAGACGGGTTTTACGACACCGCCGGTAACGTCAGCCACGAGGAGCCTTAACGTATTCGTCCCTATATCAATTGAAGCAGCTTTCATAATTTTAAATTCCTTTTCTTCTATTACTTTTCGCTCTCGGTAGCTATGGAGAGTTTTTCCGCTCCGGCCCTTCTGGATAGATCGAGTATCTTTACCACCTTGCCGTGCATAGTTTCTATGTCGGCCTTTAGTATCACAGTCTTGTCGCCTCCCGATGCGAATTTACTTTTTAGCGCACTAAAGAGCTCCGCTTCGCTGGTGGCCTTTCCGTCGAGGTAAAGGCCGCCGTCCTCGGATACGGATACCACGGCCCCTAACCCCGCCTCACTCCCGGCCGAGACCGCCTTCGGGAGTTTTAGCTTAAAAGAGTCCATCATAAGGAGCGGGGTAGTCACCATAAATATAATAAGCAAAACGAGCATAACGTCTGTAAGAGGCGTTATGTTTATCTCTGAGATTACCTTTTCATTGGTATTTGATAGCTTCCATGCCACGGATTATTATTAAACCTCCCCGCCGTCGCCGGAGTCGGCGTCTTCGAATATCGCCTCGACGAACTCATAGGCCGAGGCCTCGAGCTCTACCGATATCCTCTGCACGGCACGAACGAAGTAGTTATAGGCAATAACCGCCGGTATCGCCACAAGTAAACCCCCTGCCGTAGCGACGAGCGCCACTGCTATGCCGTCGGCAACTACCGCAGGGCCCGCGCCCTCGGCGATTGCCAGCGCCCTGAAGGCGGTTATGATACCAAGGACCGTACCGAAGAGCCCTACGAATGGCGAAGTGCTCCCTACGGTGCCGAGCACCCCCAAATACCTTTCAAGCGAGCTTACGTGGCTCCTCGCGGTTATCTCCATCGAGCGAAGTATCTCGTCTCTTCCACCGGCGCGCTTTGCGTGCCCCGCGAGAAAGACCTTAGAGAGTACGGTATCGTCACTCCTCGCAAGCGTGAGGGCAGCGCTTATGCCGCCGTCGTTTACCGCGCCTGCGAGCTTACGGAAGCCGTCTGCGAGTTCCAGTCTGAAACTCCTGAAGCTCCAGACCTTACCAACGATAACCGCAAGTGAAGCTACGGAAAAGACAATAAGCACTATCATGACCGGGCCGCCCTTTAAAAAGAGCGACCAGAGTGTAAAGTCGTCGAACATAAGTTAAGTATTATTCCCCTTCTTCCCTGTAATTATCGGAGTAGCCGATATAGTTCCCGGCGGAGCGAAGTATCCTCGCCTTCTCCTCGGCGGTAGTCTCCCTGACGACCCTGGCAGGGACGCCCATCAGAAGGCTCCCCGGAGGTACTTTCATGCCTTCGGTTACGAGAGCGCCTGCGGCGACGAGCGAGTCCTCGCCGATCTCGGCGTTATCGAGTATGATAGCGCCCATGCCGATAAGGCACCTGTCCTTTACCGTGCAGCCGTGAAGCGTTACGCTATGGCCAATTGTAATGTCGTCGCCGATTACAAGCGGATAAGTGTCTTTCGTTACATGGAGGACGCAGTTATCCTGCACGTTCGTGCGCTCGCCAATACGTATGTAGTGCACGTCGCCACGCACAACGGCGTTACACCAGAGGCTCGACTGTGCGCCTACCCAAACGTCGCCGATGACGATGGCGCTCTCGTCCATGTAGACGCTCTCGTCTATCTTCGGCGAGATTCCCTTATAAGGTTTGATCAACTGGTACCCCTTATACCTGCCCCCCTCCTAGAAGAGGGCGTAGATGAACGGCGCAAGCGCCGAGCCTTCGGTAAATACTATGAGAGCGCCGAGCAAGACCAGAAAGAAGACTATTGGAAAGAGCCACCACTTCTTTCTGACTCTGAGGTAATCCCAAAACTCGGATACAATAGAAAGCTTTGACATATTTAAGTCTCCGGTAAAAATATCCTCGTTGTTATTATCGTTCACCGTCTTGAAGATCTATGGAGAATATTGATATTTTAAAATACTCCGGAAGATGCTATCTGCTTTTTTACTTATCGTTACTACTAAATAGCTATATATCAATCCTAAACCATAAAGCACGGCTTGTAAATAGACGGAACGGTAAAAATACGCCTAATTATTAAAACTGCTTCTCGATACCACCGCCGGAGATATTGTCGTCCACGGTATAATGCCAATAGCTTTTTGCGGACCGGTCAATCTTTATATCGAGCGGGCGCTTGCCGGCGAGCCTGAAGCCAACGCCAAGAGGTGTTATTACTATAAAAAAGAGGATGGTGAGTATTACCCTCGTCATTATAAAACCCATCACCACGGCAAGCGCCATCCATACCTTCTGGAGAGGCGTGAGTATCGTCGGAAAGATAACGCCGCATGCGAAGAGCACACCACCTGCGCCAAGGATATACGGCGCACTCCCCTTACCGTACCAGAAGAGTATCGCGCCTAAGACCAGGAGCACGCCGCCGACGAGCATACCGAAGTTACGGAGGTCTTTTCTGGTGCTCTTAATATTTTTAATCTCTGTAAGTATCGTCATAATAAAATAATCAGTCCAGCGTAAATTCCTTCCTCCACTCGGTATCTTCCTTTATCGGCGTCTGCTCGGTCTTATCGATGAGGAAGTTCCCTATGGAGAGAAAGTCCATATCGGTCCTCATAAAGCACCTGTAGGCGTCCTCCGGTGTACATACTATTGGCTCACCGCGCACGTTAAATGACGTATTGACGACGACCGCAGTGCCGTGCTCCTCGCTTAGGGCCGTTAACATATCGTAAAAGAGCGGGTTCGTCTCCCTGTGAACAGTCTGAATCCGCGCCGTATAGTCCACGTGCGTTACAGCGGGTATAGTCGAACGCGCAATATGTAGCTTATCTATACCGAAGAGCTTCTCCTCGTCTACGGTCATCTCTCTTCTAAGGGCTTTTTTTACAGGAGCTACGAGGAGCATATACGGGCTCGGACCGTCTATCTCAAAATACTCGGAGACCTTTTCCGCGAGTACCGCAGGCGCAAAGGGCCTAAAGCTCTCGCGGAACTTTATCTTAAGGTTCATCGTCTCCTGCATCGCGGCGCTCCGGGCGTCGCCTAAAATAGACCTGCCCCCTAGCGCCCTCGGCCCGAACTCCATCGGGCCCTGAAACCACCCGACGACCTTCTCTTCGGCAATTTTACCTGCTACCGCCGTCGCCATATCGGCGTTACTTAGTTCCTTATACGGAATCGCATTCCCGGTAAGGTAGGCCAAAATCTTCTCCCTCTTATAATCCGGGCCGAGGTACGAACCGCGCTGGAGGTCGCCGGAGTCTTTTAATAATAACTCCTTAGGCTTTCCGAGGTGGCCGTGCCACGCCATAAGGGCCGCGCCGAGTGCGCCGCCTGCGTCTCCGGCGGCGGGTTGAATCCAGATATCATCGAAGATGCCAGAGCGAAGAAGCCTGCCGTTTGCGACACAGTTTAGGGCTACTCCACCGGCCATGCATAAATATCTCTCGCCCGTCTCTTTACGGATGTGACGCGCAAGGCGTAAGACGATCTCTTCGGTTGCTTCCTGAACCGAGCGGGCTAAATCCATCTCGCGCTGTGTAATATCCGACTCCGGCTTACGCGGGGGGCCTCCGAAGAGCTTATGAAAGGCCTCGCTCGTCATCGTTAGCCCGGCGCAGTAGTTAAAATACTTCATATCGAGCTTAAAGGAGCCGTCCTCCTTAAGGTCCATTAACTTACCCAGTATAAGCTCCTTGTACTTCGGCTCGCCGTACGGGGCAAGCCCCATGACCTTATACTCCCCGGAGTTCACCTTAAAGCCTGCGTAATAAGTAAAGGCTGAGTAGAGGAGCCCGAGTGAGTGCGGAAACCTTATCTCGGCAGTGGTCTTTAGTTCTGCCACGTCCCCCGTGCCGTAGCTAGTCGTTGCCCACTCGCCCACTCCGTCCACGGCGAGGAAAGCGGCCCGCTTAAAGGGCGACGGGTAGAAGGCCGAGGCGGCATGCGACTGGTGGTGAGAGGGGAATAAGACCTTACCCGTGAAGCCGAGTTCGTTTTTAATGACCTCCTTCATCCAGAGTTTTTGTTTTATCCAGACGGGCATGGCCTTTATAAAGCTCTTTATGCCGAAAGGCGCGTAGCTAAGGTATGTTTCAAGGAGGCGTTCGAACTTAAGGAAGGGTTTGTCGTAGAATGCGACTATATCTACGTCGTCTATCGTAAGCCCCTGGCTCTTAAGGCAGTACTCGACGGACCGGGTCGGGAAGGCCTGGTCGTGCTTAACGCGCGTAAAGCGTTCCTCCTGCGCGGCGGCGGTTATATCGCCGTCCCGGAGGAGGGCTGCGGCACTGTCGTGATAAAAGGCGGATATTCCTAAAATATTCATAAAATCAACGTCTTTGGAAGGTTAGACTAATAATTCAATAATTAATTATATTACTGTCTTTACACTAAAAAATCAATAGACTTTAAGTGGTAACGCCCCGTACAGGGGCCGTGGCTTTTGAAAGTCCCTTGCGCTGGCGTGCTATAATAGCACGCTGGACATGGAGCCTCCCATCTGATAATATTTTAATGTTAATAACCGATATAAGTATTAGCACTTCCGGGGAGAGATGATGATACGAAGACCGCGAGTAGCGGGACAGTTTTACCCCTTTGATGCCGATACCCTCTCAAAAGAGGTAATGGGGTTTCTTTCGACCGAGGCCTCTGAGGCGAAAGAAGAGGTTTTGGCCGTAATAGCCCCCCACGCCGGCTACATATACTCGGGGGCCGTGGCGGGCAAAGTATACTCCTCCGTTAAGATACCGGACGATATAATCCTTATCGGCCCGAACCATACGGGGCTTGGCGCTCCTGCGGCTATTATGGCGGAGGGCGAGTGGAGCGTACCTAACGGCAGCTTACGGATAAACGAAATTTTAGCTGAGAGACTTCTCGCCTCCTCAGGGCTCTTCACCAGAGACGAGACGGCTCATATGAACGAACACTCGCTCGAAGTGCAACTGCCCTTTATCTATGAGCTAAACCCGGGGGCCAGGATAGTGCCGATTACGGTCATGGGGCACGAATACGCCGAGTGCGCCGAAATGGGGCGCGCCATAGCCGCCGTCATTAAGGGCTGCGATAAAGAGGTGCTCATAGCGGTGAGCTCGGATATGAACCACTACGAATCCGATAAGATATCGCGCATAAAAGACCACTTGGCGATAGACAAGATACTGGCCCTCGACCCCGAGGGGTTACTAAGTATTACAGGCGAGGAAGCGATAAGCATGTGCGGCGTGGTGCCGAGCACAATAGCCCTTACCGCCGCAATCGAACTAGGGGCTAGTGTTGCAAGGCTTATAGATTATGACACGAGCGCTACTGCAAGTGGCGACTATTCGCATGTCGTCGGCTACGCCGGAGTGCTCGTTAAATAGTAAGTAGCGGGATAACCGTACAAAACCAGGGGCGTCGCCTAAGAAGTCCAACAGGTACCGTCACCCCGCTATTTTAATAATTTTCTTAAGGAGACGACATTGACAGTACGCACGCGTTTTGCACCGAGCCCCACAGGTTACCTCCATATCGGGGGGGCCAGAACGGCGCTCTTCAACTGGCTATTTACCCGCCATCACGGCGGAGAATTCGTTTTACGCATAGAAGACACAGACGAGGCCCGCTCGACCGAAGAGTCTACGCAGGCTATACTCGACGGCATGGAGTGGCTCGGGCTCGACTACGACGAAGGGCCGGTATTTCAAAGCGACCACTTCGACACATACAGGGAGTTCGCCGACTGGCTCGTCTCAAAGGGTTTTGCCTATAACTGCTACTGCACGCAGGTGGAGCTCGAGGCTAGAAGGACCAAGGCGAAGCTCGAAGGCCGCCCCCCGAAGTACGACGGCACATGCAGGGAACGGGAAAGGGCACGACCCGGCTACGAACACCCGGCGGTTCGCTTCAAGATAAATCCCGGAAAGACCATCTTTAAGGATCTCATAAAGGGTGTGATCGCAATAGACCACGACGAGATCGAGGATTTTGTAATTCTCAGGAGCAACAGGACCCCCACCTATAACCTTACCGTCGTCGTGGACGACGCCGGGATGCAGCTAACGCATATAATCAGGGGAGACGACCATATAAATAATACCCCGAAGCAGATACTCATCTACGAGGCATTGGAGCAGCCGGTGCCGGAGTTCGCGCACCTCCCGATGATACTCGGCGCAGACAAGTCAAGGCTCAGCAAGCGTCACGGCGCAACATCGGTAATGGCCTATAAAGATATGGGCTACCTCCCCGAGGCTCTAGTGAATTACCTTGCGCGCCTCGGGTGGTCCCACGGAGACCAGGAGATCTTCAGCACTGAGGAGCTTATAGAAAAGTTCTCGCTCGATAGCGTCGGCAAGTCCTCCGGCGTCTTTAACCCGGAAAAGCTCCTCTGGCTAAACCAGCATTACATCAAGGAAGCCCCGAGCGCGCGCCTCGGAGAACTACTAGGCGGCCACCTTGAGGCAACCGGCGTCACGTGCGCAGACCCATCCAGGCTTCCTCAGATAGTCGGGACGCTAAAGGAGCGCGCTAAAACGCTCGTGGAGATGGCCGAGGGCGCGGCATTTTATTTTAAAGAAGATATCACATACGACGAAAAGGCTGCGGCCAAGTTCCTCACCGCCGACAGGGCCGAGATATTCACTTCACTCATAAGCGGGCTTGAAGGCGCGGGGGATTTCACCGAAGAGGCAGTCGAGTGGGTATTTACAAAACTCCTAGAAGAGCTCGACCTTAAGCTCGGCAAGCTCGCCCAGCCTGTAAGGGTTGCCGTAACGGGCACGACCCAGAGCCCCGGCATATTCGAAACACTCGCGGCACTCGGCAAGGAGACGACTTTAAAGAGGCTCCGTAGAGCCCTGGAGTTCATAAATTCCAACGCCTCCGAATAGCGCCTGAGGGGTAAACCCGCCGCAGTCTAAAAAACTGCGCAGTACGGCAAGAAGATATCGTCGCCTCCAGACGAAAGAGCCCTCGAAGGTGAACGCTAAGTTTTGGATTGACATCGACTCCGGTTAGATGTTAGATTATTTCTTTAGATTTTGGGGCTGTAGCTCAGCTGGGAGAGCATTTGACTGGCAGTCAAAAGGTCAGGGGTTCGATCCCCCTCAGCTCCACCAATAAAATCACGGGGTTACGTTATTAATGCGTAGCCCCTTTTCATTTTGTACTCCCAAATTGTACAGTTTAGGGAGTAAAAGAGTCCCTGAAGCACTATGTAAGACTAGCTATATGCAACTTACTTCTACTAATACGCACTTATAAGATCATCTGAATAATTTCTGTTTCTTCCTATACTCTGCACTGCAAATACTGTCAACTCATTGCTAAATTTCAATCAGTAATCGACATTAAATAGAGGTAGGGTGTATGGAGGCAGGAGTACAATCAGGTCAGGGCTCACAGCTCACTTGAATACCGTCCACCTGCACCTGAAACCATCGTACCTCTACAGGTTATAGGTGGAGAAGATTCACTCTAGGGGTAGACCGATTTATAGGGCAGGTCATTTATACGTAAAACCCGTTATTATTGATTAGCTTAGGAAAGCGCATCCAAAACCAGCGCATTGGCGCTAATTGTACCGATCACTTTACGGCCATCTAAAACCGGCGCACGAAGCAAGCCATACCTGGCAAATAACCTAGAACAATATCGAATATCCATGTCTGGATGAACAGATACTACAGGTTTTGTCATAATTTCATAAACATTGACGCGTTCCGGAGCTTTATCCTTGGCTAGAACATGATGAGCGATATCACCTGCCATCACCAAGCCGTATTCATCATCATCATGGCGTTTATTGACGACCAGCGTAGAAGTTTTGTTGGCTTTCAGCTTTCTTAGTGCAACGCTGACTGTAGCAATTCCATCGATTGTAGCAAAATCAGTTTTCATAATGTCGCGTACCTTTACTACTGCTCTTTTACTCATAATTCCTCCTCAACTATTGTGCTAAGTTTTTCTACTTGATGCAGAACGCCAACTGCATCTTCTACATCAATCTGAAAAGCAATCCCGGTTCCAGGTTTTGAGTCGAATTCGGCTGCCTTTGATATAGCCTCCAGGATTGTACGACTCAGATGCTCTTCAACTAGCAGGAGTAAAACATCCCGCTGCGTTTCCAGGGTCAGGCCAAGAAATGTTTTTGAAGTTTTCAACCCTTCTCCGCGCGCATTGCTAATCACGGTCGCGCCAGTTGCCCCATACTCACGGGAGGTATCCATAACTAAGTTCGTTTTCTCATCTTCCACAAAAACAACAATAAGTTTGAAATGCATATTTATACTCCTTTTCGCTTTAATTTTAATGGTTACGACGGCTGCGCCAATCAGCAAGTTGCCCGTAACCCAAAACAGCAATAATTGGAAATAAGCTGGCAAATGCAATGAGGCCGAAGCCATCTAAAAGCGGATTGCGTCCCGGTACTGTTGAAGCTAAACCTAAGCCAAGCGCTGTCACCAGCGGAACCGTAACAGTTGAAGTTGTAACACCACCTGAGTCATAGGCCAGGCCGACAATCTTTTTTGGTGAAAACATTGTCTGAATTATTACGATCACATAACCGGTAATAATGTATACATAGAGATCAGTGCCGGTAACAATACGGAAAGCCCCTAGAGCAATGCCGAATGCAACCCCTATTGAAACAGCCAGTCGTAAACTCAAAGCGTGAATCGCACCACCGGAAATTTCCTGTGCCTTGATTGAGACTGCAATCAGTGAAGGCTCGGCTAAAGTGGTTGCAAAACCTATGCTGGCAGCAAAAATATAAACCCAATAATAAGCCTCCCATGGAACGTTACCCAAAGAAACATCAAGTTGAAGAAAAGCCGGGTCG
>JAJCZG010000009.1 GCA_029262475.1 Deltaproteobacteria bacterium | reverse complement strand
CTTGTAATAGGGAGCGGCATCGCCGGGCTTAGCTTCGCGCTAAAGGCCGCACGCACAGGGACCGTATCGATTGTAACGAAGAGGAATATACGCGAGAGCGCGACATATTACGCTCAAGGCGGCATAGCAGGGGTATTTGGTAAGGACGACAGCTTTGGCGACCATGCAAACGACACCTTAAAAGCCGGGGTGGGACTCTCGGAGAAGAAGGTAGTGGAGATGGTCGTTAGCGAAGGCCCTGAGAGGATACGCGAACTCATGCGCCTCGGTGCGCACTTCTCGACTATGGGCAGGGGCGCGGCAAAGCACCTTGACCTCGGACGCGAAGGAGGGCATTCGAAGAGGCGCGTCATACACGCCGGAGACTTTACCGGTGTCGAGGTAGAGAATGCGCTCGTTCGGGCCGTACTAAATGAAAAAAATATTACCGTCCATGAAGAGCATATCGCAATAGACCTCATTACGCACTCGAAGTTCGTCGGTGAAACCAAGGAGGAGCAGGTCTGGGGCGCATATGTGCTTAGCAAGAACGACTCCAGGATCAAAACCTTTCTCGCCAAAGCAACGATGCTCGCGACCGGCGGCGCAGGAAAGGTATACATATACACATCCAACCCCGACGTCGCCACCGGAGACGGCATAGCCATGGGCTACAGGGCCGGGGCCGAGATTGCCAATATGGAGTTCATGCAGTTCCACCCGACATGCCTCTACGACCCGAGGGCTACGGTATTTCTCATGAGCGAGGCGCTTCGCGGCGAGGGCGGAGTGCTCAGGAACCTCAAGGGAGAGGCCTTCATGACCCGCCACCACCCGATGGCTGACCTCGCCCCCAGGGACGTCGTGGCCAGGGCGATAGACTACGAACTCAAAAAGAGCGGCGACGACTATGTGCACCTCGACATGACGGCGAACCCGCCCGACTTCATCAAAAACCGCTTTCCGAATATATATGAAAAGTGCCTGGAATACGGGTTTGATCTCACAAAAGACCCGATACCTGTTGTGCCGGCGGCTCATTATAGCTGCGGCGGCGTAAAGACCGACATGGCCGGCAGGAGCTCCGTAAAACGCCTCTACGCCATAGGAGAATGCGCCTCCACGGGGCTCCACGGCGCTAACCGCCTTGCCTCGAACTCTCTACTCGAAGGGTTGGTATTTGGTAACAGGGCTGCGGACGATGCAGGTAAGCTCCTTAAAGAGAAGACGGAGATACCAAAGATACCGAGGTGGGAACCCGGAGGGTCCGAAGCGAGCGACGAGGCGGTCATCATAAGCCACAACTGGGACGAGATCAGGCGCTTTATGTGGAACTACGTCGGCATAGTGCGCTCGGATAAGCGCCTGGAGCGCGCCCGTAGGAGGATGGACAACCTTAACCAGGAGATAAACGACTACTACTGGGACTTTACCGTGACGGGCGACTTGGTGGAGCTAAGAAATATCGCCACCGTCGCCGGTCTTATCATAGACTCCGCCATGCTAAGGAAGGAGTCGCGCGGGCTCCACTATAATATCGACTACCCCGAAATAGACGATGAGAACTTCAAAAAGGATACAGTGCTGGTGAAGCCAGAGGAGGAGGGGTAAGGGGGGGTCTTTACTGTCCGGGAAACACGGTCTTTGCGAGGAGCGAAGTGACGCGGCAATCTCACTTCATGCGAAGTTAAGGGCCGCTCTGACGAGCGGAAGTCACGGTCTTTGCGAGGAGCAAGGCGACGCGACAATCTCACTTCATGCTAAGTCAAGGGCCGCCCTGACGAGCGGAATAACTCCATTTCTCATACGACACGAACCTTGCGCTTGTGGCGCGTAGGGGGATTCCCTTACCGCCCTAAATGCGTCGGTTTAGTCGCAGGCCTTGCCCGCTCCGTAAACCTCCCTCCTGCTTATGTCAGCTAAGCCCTGTCCCCCGAGGGGTTTCTAGAGACAAAGACATAAAATTTCTATAATGTACATTCGCTTGTGCTAGTTTTTGTTCTGAGATTCAATAACCCCAGCTTTTTCTAAAAGCCTTCTCAAGCAATTATTTGCCTTTTTAGCATCATCACTGACAAAACTACGATCATCATCTGATACAGTAGAAATGCCCAAGTATCCTTCCGCTATAATATTTAGGAAGTTCTTCGCAAACTCAATAAGCTCGTGTATTTCTACCCAAGTGGTTGTTGGTAGTGTATTTATATCAATGTTTTCTCTGTGTCCTATTGCTTTGTCTCTTATGGTTTTTAAGGCATTTAGAGCATGGTGCGTTTCTTTCTCTGGCAGGGAATTAGTGAAAAATAAATAAATTGCATTAGTGATTTCAGAGTTATTAGTAGGATCAATCTTATCGACTGATAATCCGAGTTTATTTAATTTACGTTCTAATCTTATTGGCTGTTCAATGCTAAGACAATTGGCATTTTCTTTAAGAATAGATAGGGCGGCAGGGATACTTTTTAAGGGATATCTAGTTTTCTTCTCGTATAACCTCGTTATAGATAAGTATATTTCATTAGTGAGAATTCTCTGTAAAACTCCAAAAAATTGTCCAAAGCTCTTTTTATTTATAGAATCAGAGTTCTTCCCAATACCCTCCATTAGAAACAAGGCCTCTTCACAATAATAGAGGTCATTCCATATTCCAGTAGTAATTATCGTGTCAAGTTCTTCTCTTGGAGTCGGCATAAGATAACTGTCTGGTTCTAATAAATTATAGTCTCGTAGTGAGGGTAATGCCCATCCTATAATTGTGTCTCTAAAAACCCCACACAGGGTGCGGGGTCAGCGACCATAAGATTGGGTCAATTTACGGAGCGCCGCATTACCGCGCGACTAAATTGAGGTATTTGGGGAGAAGGGAGCTGCACCCCGCACCCGAAAGCGCCACAAGCGCAAGGTTCGTTTCAATTCAGTATTGCCTGCTTCCGCTCGTCAGAGCGGCCTGAAGATTCACGTAATATGAGATTGCCACGTCGCTACGCTCCTCGCAAAGACCATTGCTTCCGCTCGGCCACACCAGTGTGGCCCCCGCCCCGGAACTCCGGGGCGGGGGGATATATTAAATACTACCTGTACTCCGTTATGATGTCGCCGCGTTTGAAGCTGTCGCCATCGGTCGCCTCGGCGTGAGAGACCCGTTCGTTCTGGTGAGAGGTAATGGCAATCTCCCCGACCTTCTTCCTGCGCTTACCAAGGCTCCTGCCTGTATCGGGGTCTATAAGGTCTGAGCCGAGCCTGTAGACATTTAGCGTGTCTCCGACCTCTAGCCTGCTCTTTGTCCCCGCTCGGATAACGATCATATCGTCTTCTACAAGAAGAATCCTACCTGTGTAGGGCTGGCTGTTTAGCTTTTCGACCATACTCCTCAAGGCTTTAGTGAGCGCGTCCCTGAGCGCACCGTCCCTTAGCGAGGCGTCCCCTGAGGATTTCGTGCCGAATCCGAATATCTTCTTCGTCTTCTTCTTGTAGATGCCCGTGCCCGAATCGGCGACGAGCGCCCTGCCGGTAGCCACGTCAACGAGGGCGTAATCGACCTGCACCTTTGCAATCACGGTCTTTGAGCCTCCTACGACGATGTCGTAGCTCTCCGCGACTTCGGTAAACGACGTAACCGAGCCGGTAAGCCTGTAATCGACAGAGTCAAATCCCCCGGCCGGGTCTTTTAGCCCTTCTTTTAGGGCGCCGCGCTGCTGAAGCTCAATAAGCTTATCCTGCTCGGCGAGCTCTCCCGGAGAGAGGACTATCGGTTCAAGACCCGCGCTCTTAACCAGCGTCCTCATCATATCGGTCGCAGCCTCCCCTATGCCGAGCGTTCGGCTCGGAGTCTTATTATTGAAGTTAAGGATCGCGATGGTATACTCGGGGCCACGGTAGTCGAGCCCCGCTTCTTTTAAATGCTCCCGCTCTTCAGTTAGGGTGACGTCCTCTTGAACCACGCCGGAGGTCTTTATTCCGCAACCGGAGAGAAAGATCGAAGCGGCTGATAGCAGTACGATTAGACTAACTAAAAACTTCATCATTAAACCTCCATATTGAGCCTGATAATAATAGAAAAACATCCGTATCATATAATCTAACTAAATTATTCGCCCGGGCCAGACGGCATTCCTCCCATAGCCCCCCTCACGACGAGGCTTGATTCGTATTTGAGATGAACGCCAAATGCCTTCCCGAGAACCTTTGCGCCGATGACGAGCACCGCCGTCTCCTTTGCCTCGCCTATGGCGAGCGGCACTATCTGCCACTCCGTTAGCCCCGGTACCCCGTTAAGGCCTTCTATCACATCGAATATTTCGTTTTTTCCACCGACCCCCTCAAGTATCTCCTTACCGGCCCCTATGGCGAGACCTGTGTCGTTGCCGCTTACGACGACGGTCTTTACCCCCTTGCCGCCCGACCAGATAACCGAGCCGGATACGGCGTCCACCAGGCGAAAGCCAGCCCTTACGGCCCTTGAATTATATACCCCGAAGATCAAGTCGTCGAAGTCGAGGAGGTAGCCGTAGAGGAGCGCGTCCGCCTTGAGCTCTGAGGCGAGCGCCTCCGGGGTAGTCATCTCCAACTGCGAACCGAGCGTAATGCCCATCCGTTCCTGAAGTATCTTATCAACCTCGTCAATAGGCATTACGGCGTAGTGCTTATCTTCGAGAAGCTTCAAGGCGAGCTTCCTCACCATCTCCGGGCCTTCGACGTGGTTCGTCACGTTATACATCGGAAGCACGGCAACGGTACGCACCGGGTTCGACGGATTCGCCGAATACCAGTCGTCTCTCCCCGCAGTGCAGCCCCACAAAAAGCCAGGAAGGATGATAAAGAAGAAAAAAATAAAACTTCGTCTCATGAAAACTCCGGCAAGAGGTTATTTGCTAGCCCTACTTCTCTCTTCCGATATGTATGTCGATGCTGTTATTCGAGATACTCAGGATGGTGACCGAAGGCCCACCGGAGCTCCTCAATACCAGAGCCTAGGCGAGTCGGCCCCCTCAATGTCTCTCGACGATTATCTTTAACTTACCTCCCTTAAAATGGCGCTCGCATGCCCGAAAATACCCTTAACGCACCTGGAGATAACCACCTGAAACCTCTATCTTCAAGGTGCATCTATCTGCTTCATTAGTTCGATGGCGAGTTCCTCGGCTGCCTCCTCAAGTGCGTTAATTGAGCCGGTTATAGGGGAGAGATGCCTTGACACTCCGTGCCCTCGCCCCGAGGCGAGTACTCTGCCGTCTTTTACTCTCACGGCGGATGCCGTTACGTCGGCCATGAAGACCCCAAGCGAGCTTTCGGGTATCTTTATACCCTCTCTCGTTATAGCCTTGCCCTTAACGACGATATCCGCCCCGAGCGCGTCTCCGAAGAATTTTGCCCCGCCGATAGTTAGGTCTTCGAGCCTGTAGGCCTCATCTATCTCGACCTCTTCGGTGATGTCCATCGGGTCTACGACGTTGAAGCCGGCTTTGATGAAGAGCTCCTTAAGCTTCGCATCCGTGGTCGATAGGTCAGTTACCTCAGCCTTATAGTCGGCTGCCCTCTCTCCCCAAAACGACCACCACTGGATAAAGTGACGCTTCTCTATGCTCTGCTCTGCTATCATAAAGAGTATTCTCGGCGTACTAGCGCGCTTCTCCACCGTTTCGGCGGATGCCGACCCTGCCGTACCCCAAAAAAGGGCGATAGATAGAACCGAAAAGAAGAATAGAAAAAGTAACTTGCGCAGGCCGTCCGAAAGAACCTCTCCGTCTTGATTAATCATAATACGCCTCCCTGCCATACGGCAACGCGGGCCTTTCGAGCCCGTCTAGCTCTAATTAAGATATTAAAAAACTACGAAACCACTCCGACGAAGCGCCGTAAGGATGTTTTTTAGCTCTAAATCTTGCTATTACATAATCTTACCCCTATATTTATTATATACAAATTAGCGGCCCCGGTGGAAAGAAAATCCCCAGGTAGAGAGCGCCGGGTATAGCGCTACGATCAAGAAGGCCGGGCCGTGATGCGGATATATAGACGCCCTTGACACTCCCGCGCTAAAGGAGTACGGTTATTATAATAAAACAGAAAGGTTAAAATTAATCTAAATGTTTTTTAAACTTTTTTTACTATTCGCCGTAATCCCTGTAATAGAGATCGCTATACTCGTAAAGGTCGGCACGATAATAGGCGCTTTACCTACGATACTGCTCGTCATCGCTACGGCGGCGATAGGGGCTTACCTCGTCCGACTGGAGGGGTTATCGATCATGACGAGGATACAAAAAAACCGCTCAGAAGGGATTTTTCCTGCCGAAGAGCTTATGGACGGCGCGCTCGTCCTCGTAGCCGGAGCGGTCCTCTTAACTCCGGGGCTAATAACCGACTGTCTGGGGTTTTTACTCGTATTCCCCCCGACGAGGCGCTTCTTTAAGGGTTTTGCCAGTAGCTTCGTTAAAGGCCGGATGGTAATAGGCAAGCCGGGCGGCAGTACGTCAGGCTTCGGCGGAGGGTTTGGGAGTTACGGCGGCCCTGGAGGCGGCCCTGGCTTTGGCGGCTTCGGAGGAGCCGGAACCGGCGGCAGCCCCGGCTCAAGAAGCACCAGAAGAAGCGTCCCCTCCTACGACGTCGAGGCCGAGGTAGTGGACGAAGAAGGTGACGACGACTCGGACGA
>JAJCZG010000008.1 GCA_029262475.1 Deltaproteobacteria bacterium | reverse complement strand
TGCCGCCGCTTTTCTCTTCGCTCTAGGGCGTTTTAGAGCGGCGGTCTTTTTTGTCGCGCTCTTTTTAGCGGCGTTTCTTGTGCTCGATACAACTTCGCCAAGGGGCTTTCCAGAGCGGCAAGACCCATTTAGCCCGGCCCCCTATGTCGAGTATTTATTGGAGCAGGGTGAGGGATACAGGGCCACCGGCACTTACGGAGCACTATTTCCTAATTACGCCGGTCCCCTCGGATTGAAGGATGTTCACTACGTAAACTCCCTTGTGCCCATGACGTACCATCTTTTCAGGAAAGAATTCCTCCACGCAGAGAGTTTTGATGAGGGCCCTGACTCGGGGCTCTGGTTTACCGGGCGGCCTGAGAGGGTATGGGAGACCACGAGGAGTGAGGGTAGGGGCACGGTCAAAGAGCTTCGCGCTACCCCGGTGGGTGTTGATATAATAAAAGGGCTTCGGGGCTACTCACTCCTCGGGGTAAGATATCTTGTCGTACCAAAAGGTTTTAGCACTACCCCTGAGGAGAGGGCGTACTTTGATATCAAAAAAGAGGATGGTGCCCCGCTCTTCCCTCTCTTGTACGATAAGGAGATCCGCATATACGAAAACCCATACGCCCTGAAGAGGGCGTATGTGGTCTACTCATTTGAGTATGCCGATTCGTTTGAGGAAGCACAGAAGGCCATAGCTGATTCCTTCGATATAAGTAACATAGCTGTGCTCGAAGAGGGCTCCGGCACTTCCAAAGGCGGGAAGGTCTCTCTGGAAGATAAGGCGCAAGATTCGGCTAAACAGACGGCGGTTCCGGAAGATACGGTGCATATAACCGGGGAGAGCGCGAATACCGTTACAGTGGAAGTTACTACCCGGGCGGATGGGCTACTGGTCTTAGCCGACGTCTATTATCCCGGGTGGCGCGCTACGGTAAATGGGGCAGCCAGTGAGGTTTTGCGTGTAAACGGTCTGGTAAGAGGTGTCAGGGTGGGGCCGGGTAAGAGTGTGGTCGAGTTTCGCTACAGGCCGACTAGCTTTGTGGTAGGCGTAGGTATATTTCTTGTCGCTTTGGTGCTATGCGCTGGTTTGTGCTTAGTGCCACTGGTAAGAAGAAAGGCAAAGCTTGATTAAGGGTTCGATTTTATTTTAATACGCTACGTGTTGCACAAGGAAACGCAGCGGCCAATTGGCAAATACCATCAACCTCATAACTTTACCGGTATTTGCTATTTTAACCCCCCTTTCTGCTGTCAATAATTATCGTTACCGGGCCGTCGTTTACGAGGCTAACTTCCATCACCCTCTGAAACTCTCCCTCCGCTACCGTAATTCCAGTGCTCCTGATCTTACCCATAAAGCCTTCATAGACGGCTCTGGCCTTTTCGGGCTCTTCGGCCCTCTCAAATGACGGGCGTCTGCCCTTCCTCGTATCGGCGAGTAACGTAAACTGCGATACCACTAGTATTGAACCTTTTATCTCCGCGACATCGAGGGTCATTTTGCCGTCATCGTCGGGGAATATCCTTAGCCCGGTAAGCTTTCTTATAATGTAGTCGGTATCCGCTTCGCCGTCGCTCTTTTCGACACCTAAGAGCGCGACCATGCCTTTGCCTATGGAAGCCGTTACCCGCCCGTCTATAGATACGGATGCCTCTCTAACCCTTTGAACGACGGCCCTCATCCTAGCTTTCCCCCGGTGCGACGTTAAGCGGGCCGACGCTCACCTCGTCACCTGTAGCGGCGGCAAGGGTCTCTCCGGCGTCTCCTCCTCTCTTAGCTATCTCAAGGAAACCCGAGCTCCCCTGAAGGGCCAAGAGGGTACTGGCAGCCACCGAAGAGTAACTTTCGCCAGAGAGTATTATGGAACTTCCCTTGAAGCTCGCTGTTAAAGCCGCCTCACCGCCGAGTGTTTCTATGTCAATCCAACGAATGTTTGTAATGATATTCCCGAAGCGGTCTATGTGAACAACCTCTCCAGCGATTTCATCTCCGTTCCTCACCGGTACGGCCCCTTTAAGGGGGAGGGGAGGTGACCCTGCATCACCGAACTCCGAAGGGTCTCTCCCGAGGCTAAGGTGCGCCGCCACAGGGGCAAAGATATCCCTGCCGTGGAAGGTCTGAGAGACGAGCGGCCCGAAAAAGTCGCTACTGGTAAGCTCTATGGTGCGCTTAACCTCCATGCCTTCGAGGGCGAGCGAGAAGAGTCCGTTATCCGGCCCTATGAAGAAGGCGTTTTCGGTCTCTATCAAGAGAGCCCTCCTCTCTCCGCCGACACCCGGGTCAACGACGCCGACGTGTATAGCGTTCTCCGGGAAATATGGCGTCGCCGATGCAATCATAAAAGCGCCTTCCCGGATATTATGCGGTGTGACGAGGTGGGTGATATCTACTATAGAGGCTTCGGGATTGATCTTTAGTACTGCTCCCTTCATCGCCGCCACATAGTGATCCGAGAGGCCAAAGTCCGTTGTAAGGGTAATTACCGGCAATTTATTCACCTATTATCTTTATGAGCGCGCGTTTACGCCTGCCGCCGTCGAACTCGCCGTAAAATATCTGCTCCCAGGGGCCGAAGTCGAGCTCTCCGCCTGTTATGGCGCAGACTACCTCGCGGCCCATAACCTGCCTCTTCAGGTGCGCGTCTCCGTTATCCTCGCCCGTCAGGTTGTGGCGGTATCTGCTTATAGGCTCGTGAGGAGCGAGTCCTTCGAGCCACTCTTCGTAGTCGTGGTGGAGTCCGCTCTCGTCGTCGTTTATAAAGACCGATGCCGTAATGTGCATTGCGTTAATAAGGACGAGCCCCTCCTTAACGCCACTCTCCCTTATGGCCCCGGATACGTCGGGGGTGATATTTATGAACGCCCTTCTCTCGGGTATGTCGAACCACAATTCTTTTCTAAAACTCTTCATAA
>JAJCZG010000007.1 GCA_029262475.1 Deltaproteobacteria bacterium | reverse complement strand
ATTAGTAATTATGGCGTCGGCCTCGGTAGCCCTTAACTCGTCGTGCTCGCCACTGTCAGCCACGCTACCGGTGTTTTTTTTAATTGTGACTATTGCCGTACCATGCACCTGCTTTACGGTTATAACCCCCTCCGAGGGTGTCTCCCTCCTCGACTGGAACTCGTGGCTAACCCCGTCCGTTTCATTAAATATCTTAGAATGGAGCCTGTCGGTGGTCGCTTTATTTATCCGCATCTCTATCCAGCTCCGCGAGTATTTCGGTCATATCTTCGGGGTACGGGGCGGTCATCTCCAGCGCCCTGCCGTCCGAGGGGTGCTTTACCATAAGGCTTCGGGCATGGAGGAGCTGCCCCTTTGCGCCTTTAATCATATCGGCTATGGCCTTTGGTACGGCCTGGTGGACCTTTCTTCTGCCGTAGAGCTTATCTCCTACGACGGGGTGGTTTATTTCGTTCATATGGACCCTTAGCTGGTGCGTCCTGCCGGTCGATGGCCTTAGCTCAAGGAGGGTGAAGAAGGCGTAACGCTTTAAAACACTGAAGGCCGTAACCGCCTCCTTGGCTTTATTGGTCTGGGGAGATATCTTTTTTCTGTTGCTGACACTCCTGCCTATCGGCATATCGACTTTGCCGGAGTCCTCTTTTATCCTTCCCCATACAAGCGCGTGGTAGACCTTTTCTACCGTTCTCTCTTTAAATTGCTCTGAGAGATTTAAATGTGTCAAGTCGTCCTTCGCTGCGATGATAACGCCGGTCGTCTCTTTATCGAGCCTGTGTACTATACCGGGGCGCGCCTCTCCGCCAACGGTGCTAAGGCTCTTTGAGTGGTGGAGAAGGGCTGCCGAGAGTGTGCCGTTCGTTATGCCCGCTCCGGGGTGAACGGCCATGCCCGATGCTTTGTTAACGGCTATTATAAAATCGTCTTCGTAGATTATGTCGAGTGGGATATCCTCGGCGCATACGGTGTCGTCTGTCTCGGCGGGGAGGTGAGCCGCTACCTCTTCACCGGCCTTAAGGCGGTACGACCCCTTGGAGGCGACAACTCCGTCAACGCTTACGAGGCCGTCATCGATCAGGCGTTTAACAGCCGATCTCGTCGCGCTTCCGACCTTCTCCGAGAGGAATATGTCGAGCCTCTTCTGTGCCTCGGCCTCTTCTGTTATATATGTTACGGTTCTCGTCATAGTGTTGTTAATCTCTATTAAGGGGTGCACCGGGGGTGGTATGGCAAAGGGGTTTTTTAATTACATGGAGAAGGATATTTTATCGGTGCTTATGCTCTACGCTCTTCATTCATAAGCTCTTGGACAAGGACGTCGCAGTTACTCTCGGCATTAGCCTTCACAAGGTCGGCGACGAGTTTGTCGTTACGCTTTTCAACCGCTTCGATGATCTCCGCATGTTGCTTTACGGAGTTTTCCATCCTTCCGGGCAGCGCAAGGGCCGTGATCCTGAAACGCTCGAACTGCTCGACGAGTTGGTTGGTCAATGTGCAGAGTTTTTCGTTCCCGCACGCCGTCAGGAAGATCTCATGGAACTGGTTATCGAGCCTGAAGAAGGCTTTTACGTTATCCTTCTCAATATTTTTCATCATCTCGCTATTGAGACTTTTCAGCTTGCTTAGCTCTTTCTCTGTGAGGGTTTTGCAGGCGATGCCGGCGGCAAAGCCCTCAAGGAGGCTTTTGATGCTGTAGAACTCGCGAACGTCTCTCTCGGTGATGGGGCTTACGACCGCCCCCTTACGCGGGGCCATAGAGAGAAAACCCTCGCTCTCGAGCTGGCGGAAGGCCTCTCGTATGGGGGTCCTGCTTATGCCGAATTGCTCGGCTATCTCGCTCTCCGGCACGCGCTCGCCGGGTTTGAGGCTGCCGCTTATGACCGCGTCCTTTATGAACTCTACTATTCGTTCTCTGAGCGTCAGGTGCCTTTCAACAGGCACACCGAACTTTGAAGTCTTTTCCATAATATTATTGTATACTGTATGCAGAGGGAAAAGTCAAGCCCTTAGAAAATGTAGGGTTACTATAAAGGCCTTGATTTTAAAGGCTTTTTAGGGTTAAATGGTGATTTATATAAGGAATTCATGGGTGGGGATGAAGATAGAAGCCGATAAAAAGACAAGTCGCTCCGATTTGCGCGACCTTACCCTTGAAGGGCTAAAGGACAGTGTAACGTCGATGGGGGCAAAACCTTACCGTGGTGCGCAACTTTATGCGTGGCTCTTTTCGCGCGGGGCGACGGATATAGATCAGATGACAGATATATCCTTTGACTTTAGAGCGCTCCTGAGGGAGCGCTTTACGCTTCACGCTCCAGAGATCGACGCAAGGGAGGCCGCCTCCGACGGCACGATAAAGTTCACCTTGAAACTCCATGACGGAAGTCTCGTCGAGTCGGTGATAATACCAGAGGGCGAGAGGATGACGCTCTGTGTCTCGACCCAGGCCGGGTGCTCGCTTGCCTGCGCCTTCTGTATGACAGGTTCGGGCGGGGCGGGGAGGAACCTTTCCCTCTCCGAGCTTACTTCTCAGGTAATAGCCGCAAATACACTTTTGCCCGAAGGCGCGAGCATAACGAATCTCGTCCTTATGGGCATGGGAGAGCCGTTTCTTAATTACGACGAGGTCCTTAAGTTCACCGATATCCTCATAGACCCGAAGGGTTTTGGCCTCTCGCCGAGGAGGGTTACGCTCTCCACCGCCGGTATCGTGCCGGCGATTAGGAAATTCGGCTTTGCATCGAAGATAAGCCTGGCCGTATCGCTAAACGCCACGACCGATGCCTTGAGGGACCGGTTGATGCCGATAAATAAGAAATATCCGATATCAGAGCTTATAAGGGCGCTACGGAAGTACCCGCTCTCAAAGGGGCGTTATATTACGATAGAATACGTCCTTCTAAAGGGAGTAAACGACTCGCCGGAGGATGCCCGCCGCCTCGCCAAACTCCTAAAGCCCGTAAAATGCAAGATCAATATAATACCGTTTAACCCGCACCCCGGAGCCTCTTTCGAGCGCCCGGACGAGGAGGCCGTCTCACTCTTCAGGGATATCCTATATAAGAACGGTTACGTAGTGGTTATGAGACAGAGCAAGGGTTCCGAGATATCTGCGGCCTGCGGACAGCTAAAGGGCAAGGCGGCCAATGGTTAAGGGTTTATTTAGACCTCAGGGGGTTATGGAAAGTTCCGTGAGACGATATGAGAGATATACGCCGGGAGAGGTTTTGGCCGTCTTCCTGGGGTTACTCGCCGGCCTCTCGCTTAGCCTCCTGGTGATAAGCCTCTGGCCGGTATCGACCGAGGCGCTCGATAAGGCGAGGGAGCTGGGTATCGTGAGCATTACCATCCTCTCGGGCTATCCAAAGGCGATGGAGGTGCAGTACTATTTAATCTTCCTCTTCTTCACCCCGGCTACGGCGGCGATCTTCTGGGCGCTCTACAGGTACATGCTCTCAAGGCGCGAGTGGGAACAATTTGAGTCTCTGGCGAGTGTACAAACGCCCATTCGCTATAGGTGGTTCATAGTAGCCGCGCTCGCCGCGCTCTTCCTCTCATTTCACGGAGCCTATTTTACGAGCTACTGGATTAGCGAATGGTACCTCTTCGGAGAGCAGGGGGAGAATGTCTCCTGGGCTAAGGCTATACTCTCCGGTAAGGTTCTCTACAGGGATACCTTCTGCCTCTACGGGCCGCTTATGCAGTACGGCCTCGCCTTCTTCATGGACATCTTCGGCGTAAACCTCTGGAGCGCGAGGCTCTACGCCTTCTTTACTTACGCTCTGACGGCCCTCGTAATCGGCACGGTGCCCTTTGCGGTATTAAGGAGACCGCTTCACGCGGCGTTACTGGCGCTTACGCTCCTCGCCTTTTACTTCCCTGTTAAACTTTCGGTAAACGCCACTCCTCTAAGGCTCTTTATCCCCTTTGTAAGTTTTTATCTTTTATACCGGTACGCCTCTTCACCGAGGCGTTATCTCGTGCTCTTAGCGGGCGCGGTTACAGGCCTGGCCTTCCTCTATAGTCAGGAGAACGGGCTCGCCGCTCTCCTCGCCGCCGTCTCCCTCTTAATCGTCTCCGTACCCGTAAGGGGGATGAGTAAGATACGGAGCGCTCTTATAGAGGCCGCTCTCTTTATCTTAGGCTTCTTCGCAGTGATTACCCCGTTTATAATATTTTTTGCTTTAAACGACGCGCTTTGGCCCTTCCTCCAGACGATACTTGAGTACCCGCGCTACGTGATGCTCGGCTACGCCGCCGTTCCGGCACCGGATATCTTTTCGGCGGTAAAGGGTTTTGTCGCGGACGACTTACCGTTTGGGCGTTTACGTTACCCCGTGGTCTTCGCCATGCCGCCTGTAATCTACGCCGTTGGCCTTCTGGTTATCGCGCTTAACGTCTTTAAGGGGCGTTATTCGAGGAGGGAGCTATTCTTCTTCGCCGTGCTTACCTACGGTGTGATAACCTTCCGTTCGGCCCTAGGGCGTTCGGATGGTTTTCACCTTGTGCAGGTCTACGCGCCTGCCTTCTTCGTCCTCGCGTATCTCGCAGATGTTACGTTTGGCGGTTCAAGCGTTAAGGATAGGGTAAAGGCCCTTATAATATTTTGCGTAATATTTGCCATGCCGGCCTTCTTTGTGCTTACGAACTTTAATAAAAAGGCCCCGCGCGAGTTCGTAAGGGTGAATATTACGGAGATTAGCGATAAATTCTCCGCAGTACCGCGCCCCGGATTCGTTCAAGTTGACACTCCCGAGACGGGAGGAGTCTATATGCCCCGGCGCACCTCTGCGCAGGTAGAAGAACTCCTCGGCTTCAAGTCTAATCTAACCCTGGCGGATACGGTCTACGTCTTCGGAAACGTTCCCTTCTATTATTTTTTGCTCGATAAACGAAATCCAACGCGCTTTGATTACCCCTACTGGGCCGTAACGACCGGGATGCAGGCCGAGATAGTGCGTGACCTCGTAAGGAATAAACCCGACTATATACTCTATAAGCTCGACCGGATGGATAGGATTGACGACATGCCGCCAAGTATTCAGGTGCCGCTCGTCTACAGGCATATCATGGAGAACTACGCCCTTGATACACGCTTTCATTACATGGGTTTCAGGGTCTTTACGCCAAAGCGAAAGCCAAAGCCAAAGCCAGAAGAAATGCCTCCGCCAATGCCTGAGCCTGCAACAGAGCCTGCGTTTAAGGCGGTGGAAGAGTCTGAGCTTTTGCCTGTGGTTGTTGTGCCTGTGCCGGAGACTACCTTCATACCTGTGATAAAGCCTGAGCCTTTGCCTGAAGTAGACGCTGAAGGTGCAGGAGCCGGAGTGGAGCAGCCGGGAGGCGAGGAGTAGTGGCCGAGCGTCTAGAGGGAGTCTTTAATTAGCTTGAGTACGGCTTCGGTGGTGATCTGCTGCATGCAGATATTATCCGTACAGTGGGAGTGCTTGCCGTTAAATACCGATATACATGGCTGGCATGGGAGGCCCATATAGATATTGGTCGAGTTCCCGCCAAGGGGGCCGTAGAGGGCCGGGGTCTCCGGGCCGAAGAGGTCTATTATCGGAGTATCCGTAAGTGAAGCCATGTGGGCGGTGCCGCTGTCTATCGTTACGATAATATCCGAGGCGGCGAATAAGGCTATAAGCTCTTCTAATGTCGTCTCTCCGGAGAGGTCGAATACGCGCTCTCTCTTATCCGGGTTAGTTATCCCTTCTATAACGGCCTTTACGCTTCCCTTCTCGTTCTTTGTTCCTGTAAATATTACTGCCGCATCAGGGTAGGCGTCGAGCGTAAGGTCCGCCAGGCGCGAAAAATGCTCCAGGGTCCAGCTCCGAAGGCTTATAAGGTCGCTTGATGCGGTATTAAAGATGATCCTTAACTTGAACTCACCGAGCTCGCCAGCGAGCGGTGGGCTACCCGTATCTACGACCGGGAGTTTATCTCCGGCCTCTGCGGCCCCTAGCGCCTCGGTGAGATGAGAAAAGACCTCGGATGTATGCTTGGTGTGGTTATATGATACCGGTACGTTTATGACCTTACCGCGCGATAACCCCTCTGTGTGGTAGTTATAAAAGCCAACCCTGTCTGCCGCACCGGAGAGGTATGCGAATATCGCCGTAAAGCGGGAGAAGAACTCGAAATCCACTGTAACGGGTATGGCTTCGCGCTTTATACGCCTGAGTGCCCTGACGGCGTCTATCATGACCGTTATTATCGAATTATCGCGTATCGTTATTATATCCTCCTCTGCGGCAAGGCCGAGTATCTCGATAATCCCTCTATTAGATGCAAATGTCAGGTAGTAGCACCGCGTATTGGGAAAGCGCTCTTTAAATGCCGTTACAGCCGGGTAGGAGAGTATGATGGAGCCTATGCCGAAGAGCTTTATGAAGAGGACTTTATCCGGGCCGTCCCTTTTGTCGAGCGGGCTTTCGTTAGCGCCCCTGAGCCCCTTAATGGCGGGTATTATGGATAGTATCAGGCAGAGGGGTTTACCTACCCAGTAGTCTGCTATCCTCATGAAATTTATCTTCATCTATTATCCGTTTTTCTGAAATTATCGCTCAAAGCCGTCTCTTCGGGGCGCATGTCGCTACCGGCCGCACCCTTTCCTGAACTTATACTCGTATATATCGTACTTTTTATAGCTCTTCATTAGCGTGTAATTTTCTCTGACGAATTTATTTAGTACGCTCGTCTCGACCGCCTCGAAGTTCCTTTGCCATACGATCATAGCCGGGGGCGCAGCCGTTAGGTCGCTACGGACTCTTTCGAGCTTCTCACTTCTCCCGGCCTCCGTGTCGTTACGGAGCGGGTAGAGGTTAAATAACCCCGAAGCGGAGCTCCTCTTACTGTAGTAGAGGAGTATCGTCTCGTCGCCCCAGTTATATATCGTCTCGCATGGCGCGGTACTTTCTTTAACAAAGTTTGCGACCCTGTGGGCGTCGTTGAACCTCTCCTTGTACTTATGGCGCGATCTCTCCTCTGGGCCGATCTTTATGTAGTAAGCCTGGTAGTATATAAGGTTCGCTAGCGTAAAGAGAATAACTGCCGCAAGGGCGAGCCTTGGTGCCCCGGGTGTAGCCTTTTTAAAGTACTCCCAGAGGTCGTAAAAGGCCAGGGACGCCAGAATAACCAGTGGCGGGAAGGCGAGCTGGTAGTAGTGCGAAAAAAACCTGCCGGGGCTCGCTATCTCGACTATCACCCCGATGAGGAATAGAGTAAGCATAGACCTCTTTACCGGCCCGTACTCGCGCCTGCTAACTATCGCCCACGCAAAAGAGAGGATAACGAGAATCCAGACGTCTTTCAGGTGTTGGCGGAATAGCGCCCTCGGGTTTGCCAGGAACTCCCATACATTTAAAAGGATACTCCCCGAGTACCCGGAGTTATAGGCGAATACCACGCTCCAGAAGTCATTGAAGCGGCCAAGTAGAAGGAAGTACCCGAATACGAGTAGCCAGAGGATAAAGACTGGTACGGAGAGTGTTATTATCGACCTTACTGCGTCTCCTAAACCGGTAGTCCCGGCCATTCTGCCTCGTCTTGCGTCTATCAGGAGGTATACGCAGAGGGCTGCGAGCGGGAATACCGCGACCATCTTTATTACAGTAGCTATGGCGAAGGCCGTGCCGGAGACGAGATAATAGAGGTTTTTTTTACGGTCTCTTTTAAATGCCTCTATAAAGGCCCACAGGCCGATGACGACAAAGGCGTTTATAAAGAGTTCGCTATTGGTCTGGTTCGCCTCGAGGGCTACGGAGTTCGAGGCGAGAGCCCAAAGGAGCGCGCCCAGGAGCGCTGTTTTGACATTTGACAGCCCGCGTAGTATCAGGAATATGAAGATAATGGTAACTGGGGTAAAGACAAGGCCGAGATATGTAGATGCATTCGGGCCGTAACCCCAGATAAGCTCACCGAGCATGTAGAGCCATAGCACACCGGGGGGCTTATGGTCCCATAGTTCGGTATAGAGTAATTTGCCCGTAAGCATCTCGTGGCTCATATACGAGTAGATGCTTATATCTCCGCAGATTACCTCGCCCATTGATGAGAGTCTAAGGGCGATTGATATAGCGATTATAGCCAAAAGGGCGGTGTATGTTATAAATTTATTATCGTTTGCCATATCTCTTCTTTATCTGATCTTAGCGACTTTAAGCTGCTTCATAAGTGAGCATTCTTAAGGGCTGAAAATATCTCGATTTTTTATGATTAAATATTAATAAAACCCTTGACTTTCTATTCTATTATTAATATAAGTAATAAATCAATAAGTTTTCCAAGGGTTTGTTAGCAATCTGGGTATTTCATCTCGTGTGCAAAACCCCCAAGGCTTATGAAATTTTAAGAAAGGAGGATTTGTGCAATGGCAGAAGGAGTAGTTAAGTGGTTTAATGAATCCAAGGGCTTCGGTTTTATTGAGCAGGAGTCCGGTGAAGACGTATTCGTACACTACAGCGCAATCACCGGGGACGGCTTTAAGACCCTCAGGGAAGGCCAGAGGGTTGAGTTTGAGATAACCCAGGGACCCAAGGGACCCCAGGCGGCAAACGTTATAGGCCAGGTCTAAGGTTTAGTCAAAACGTCAATTTAAGGCCCCCGGTACTTTAGTACCGGGGGCCTTTTTAAATTTCGGGCCTCTTTGTCCAAGAGTTCAGATCGTCGTCTACCGTCTTATTTCAGTTACTCATAAAGACTCGCACTTCCAGGGCGTACGGCCTGGGAGAGGCTCCGGCGTTACGGTGCGCTCAGTGAAACGCCAGCCGCTTCCTTTCTATGTGGAAAGCCCTTGACCGGAAAGCAATAATGATGTTAAAAGAACAGGTCAATATAGGCAGTTTTTTTCTACTAAAAAAGTTTTGAAATATAATATTTTTCAAGGAGTTTTAAAGATGACAGAGAAGGTTATCGGCGTAATTGGCGGGAGCGGGCTCTACGAGATGGAAGGGCTCTCCAGTATTAAAGAAGTAAGTGTCGAGACCCCCTTCGGCGATCCATCTGATAAATTCATCACCGGCGTGCTCGACGGGGTTGATATGGTCTTCTTGCCGAGGCACGGCAGGGGGCACAGGGTTTTGCCTTCGGAGATCAACTACCGCGCCAATATCTACGGCATGAAGAAGCTCGGTGTAGACCACATAATCTCTGTATCCGCCGTAGGGAGCATGAAGGAAGAGATAGAGCCAGGGCACATCGTAGTTGTCGATCAGTTCTTCGACAGGACCAAGGCGCGCGCTTCTACTTTTTTTGGCGACGGCATAGTCGGGCACGTGGAGTTCGGGGACCCTGTCTGCGGCGCTCTAAGCAGTGCCTTATACGACGCCGGTTTATCTGCCGGGGCAACGATGCACAAGGGCGGGACATACGTCTGCATAGAGGGGCCGCAGTTCTCGACGAGGGCCGAGTCGCTTGTCTATAGGTCCTGGGGCGTAAGTGTAATAGGCATGACGAATATCCCGGAAGCCAAGCTCGCAAGAGAGGCGGAGATATGCTACGGCGTGCTCGCCCTCTCTACGGATTATGATTGCTGGCACGAGGAAGAGGAGTCGGTGACGGTCGAGATGATTCTCGAAACGATATCCAAGAACGTCTCCACATCCAAGGCTATTATAAAGGAGGCGGTCGGAAGGATCTCTTCCCCGAGGGGGTGCGGCTGCGTAAACGCTATGCAGTACGCCGTCGTTACCGACAAGTCCACCATACCTCGGAAGACTAGAGACGCCGTGGACCTTCTTCTCGGCAAGTATCTTTAAAATATAAAAATATTAAGAAAAGAGGAATATTACTATGAGTATATTGGTCGTGGGTTCAGTGGCCTTCGATAGTGTCGAGACGCCGTTTGGTAAGGCCGACGACGTGCTTGGAGGTTCGGCTACGTATTTTTCAACTTCAGCTAGTTACTTTACCGACGTTAGCCTCGTAGCGGTGGTAGGTGAGGATTTCCCCGACGAGCACGTCGCCGTTTTAGAAGAGAGAGGGGTTGACCTTGAAGGGCTTACGAGGGTTCCGGGAGAGACATTTCGGTGGAAGGGGCGTTACGACTTCGACCTGAACCAGGCCCATACCCTGGAGACTCACCTTAATGTCTTTAGCGACTTTAACCCGGTCCTCCCGGAGAGCTACAGGGACGCAGAGTTTCTCTTCCTCGCCAATATCGACCCGGAGCTCCAGCTTAAAGTCCTGGAGCAGGTAAAAAACCCGAAGTTCATTGCCTGCGACACAATGAATTTCTGGATAGAGAGTAAGCCCGAGGTACTTGGGGAGCTCTTCAAAAAGGTAGACCTCGTCGTCATAAACGAGGGCGAGGCGAGGGAGTTCGCCGGTGAGGCGAGCCTCGTTAAGGCCGCTGCAAAGATCATGGACGGCGGCCCGAGGATTCTCATCGTCAAGCGCGGCGAGTACGGCGCCCTTATGTTCAACGGCCCGTCGATATTTTCTGCCCCGGCCTACCCGCTCGAAGATATCTTCGACCCTACGGGCGCAGGCGATACATTCGCCGGAGGCCTCATGGGTTACATAGCCAATACCGGCGATATTACGGAAGAGGGCCTCAGGCAGGCCATAATATTTGGCAGCACAATGGCGTCGTTTAACGTCGAGGCCTTTAGCCTCGACAGGCTTAAATCACTTACGAGACAGGAGATTAACGCCAGGTTCGGAGAGTTTAAGCGGTTGACCCATTTCGAAAGTCTGTGATATAGTCCACGATAATTAATTAGTGCCATGGAGAGGAGAACACTTTAGATTATGAGCCTTAACCAGGTAAGATTCAGCACTTTTTTACTTCTCATTTTATTCATGGCGATATCTTGCACACCTGCCACGAAGAATTCTGTTAATAACGAGGTCACAATCAAGGACCAGGCGGATGTCCACTATAAGATGGGACTGATCTACCTGGAGGAGCAAAAGCTCGGCGACTCCCTTAGGGAGCTTACCGAGGCAGTAAAGATCTTTCCAGACGAACCGACCTACTATAACGCTCTCGGAACCGCTTACTTCCTCAAGAGGATGAACGAAGAGGCTGAATTTAATTACAAAAAGGCCGTTGCGCTTAATCCCAAATACTCGGAAGCCTTCTTAAATCTCAGCTCCGTCTTCATAGAAGAAGGGAAGTGGGATCTCGCTATCGCAGCCGCCGAGAATGTCTTTAATAACGTCTTCTATCCCTCCCCGCAGAACGCCTACAACAATATCGGCTGGGCGTTATTTAAGAAGGGCGAATTTCTTCAATCGATTGTCAATTACAGGAAGGCCATTGATATTCAGTCGAATTACACGATGGCCTATAACAACATGGGACTATCCTACGAGAGGCTCAGTAAGTGGGATAAGGCGCTAAGCGCCTATGACGCCGCAATGAAATCCAACCCGGCTATCCCCAACCCGTACTTCAACAAGGGCTTTCTTCTTATGAATCTCAACAGGAACGCGGAGTCCGTTGAAACCTTCGAGGAGTTGATTAAGGTCGCCCCCGGTACAGGCGAGGCCGAGTCGGCAAGGGAATATATTGAAATAATGAAATAGGGCGGGCCAGCGCTTAATCGGTCTCTGTTCCATGCCTTTCTTTGCGCTGTTAAAGTGACAGGTGTCGAGTAAGGCGCGTTATCTCCGGTAAAGTCGTGCATTTGACTGCGCCTCTCTATAATTTTATAACCCATCTTTCATATAATCTAGTATAATAATATAAGATATAACTATGGAATCACCAGGCGAATATATAAGAAGGGAGCGAAAGCTCAGGGAGATATCCCTTCAAGATGTTTCAGAGGCTATCAAGGTTCAGGCCAAGCTTTTGAAGGCGCTTGAGGCCGATGATTACGAAGAACTCCCGCACTCTACATTCGTAAAAGGTTTCTTCAGGGCCTACGCAAAATACCTGGGGCTTGACGATAACGACATCGTTTTGCGTTACGAGGACTATAGAAAAGAGTTCTACGACGATATCGAACTGGAGAGTGCTTTGCCCGTAACCTATCCACCCGCTACGATTGCGGGGCGGCCCAGGGAGAAATCGGGAGAGCATAGGAAGAAACAGTCCATAGCTGCCGCCATTATCGTAGTGGTAGTTCTTGGAGCTATCGCTTATTTTATCTTCTCCGGTCCGTTAGAAGTTGCCACCTTGTCTGGCGACGCCGAGTCCCAGGCGATAGCCCCGCACGGGGACGCAGGCGAAGGGGAAGGACTCGGGGTTCAGGATAAAGTTTCTCCCGAGCCGGTAGAGGCGGCCAAGGTCAGCGAAGCAGATGATGGGACGGTAGCTTCTCTTAAGCCTTCGGTGGTTAAGAAAGACGCCAGCAGGGCGGTAAAGCCACCGGTTACTAAAAAAGCAATTAAGGAAGAGCCTCTCGCAAAGCCGACTTTAGTGGTCGCTACCCCCGAGTCGGGTCATACCCTCGTTGCGGTTGCAAATGCAGCTACCTGGATGAGGGTAGAGATAGACGGCGTAAAGTCCAAAGAGGTGCTCCTGCAACCGGGAGAGAGCGCAAAGTGGAGCGGCGAAAAGGGTTTTTCCGTCCTTCTGGGTAACGCCGGAGGTGTAACGCTTACATTTGACGGCGTTGATATGGGTTCGCCGGGCGGGGTTGGTAAGACCGTCAGGGTAAGCTTCCCTGAGGGGGTAAGTCTCCCGCCTGTCGTCGTTAAGAAGAAGGTTGTACCCGAGAAGGCACAGGAGGTTAGTAAAGAGATAATTAAGCCTTTGGAGGATGCCGTAAAAGAGGCTCCTATTGAAGAAGATGTGGTAAAGGAAGATTCCATCCCATCCGAGGTGGCCGAGACCTCCGAGACGGCTGAGGCTCTCCCGGCTAGTAATGAGAATGCCCCTGCCGCACCTGGTGTGGTGAAAGAAGAGGCAGAGAATGCCCCTTCCCCGTCGGAGACACCGGTCGTTAACGATGCCGCCACTGATGAGGAGCCTTTTTTAATAACGGACGAAGCGGGCGCGACTCCGCCTGTAAATGGTGATGTGCCGAAAGAAGTGCCGGAGGGGACGACAGAGCTTAATCAGGAGCTTCCTGCGGACGCTCCTGCATCTGGGGTAGTGGACGGGGAGGCCGCCGATGTACCTTCCGTAGAAGAAGCGCTACCTTCGGAGGGCGCAGATGTGAGCAAAGAAGTACCAGAAGCCCCGAGCGAAGAAATAGACCTTATGGAAGACGATTTCTAGGGTACGTTAAATAGTTCGTGCTTTAGTAATACTAAACCGGCAAGATTAACTTACTGAGAGGTTTTTGTTTTGGAAAAGATATTCAGGTGCAGAAAATGCGGCAATAAGATGAAGAGCACAAGGCTTGACAACTATCATGTGAAGACTACATGCGGCTGTGGCTTTATTGATTACGCCCCGGCACCTTCGGCTTCAAGGGCGATAAACCCAAACCTTTCCAAGGACAATCTTTTGCAGATAAAGTTCGGTGAGAAGGGAGAGCTCTTCTTTCAGCTGGACAGGGCCGACAGGGAACAGATGGAGCTTATCACCATAGAAGAGATAAGCATGCTCGCCTCCTCGGACTACGACCTGGACGAGGTCCTAAAGCCGCTCGTCGAGAAGACCGCCAAGAGGCTTGGCGTCGATGTCTGCTCCGTCTACCTCTGGGACGGAGAAAAGATGGTCCTGAGGGCTTCGCACGGCCTGTCGCAGGACGCCGTTGGAAAGGCTTCTCTAAAGCCTGGCGAGGGTGTTACCGGCACTGCGGTAAAGGAGAAGAGACCCCTTCTCGTAGCTGACGTAAGCGAGGATAAAAGGTATAAAATCTTCCCCGAGACGCGTGAAGAGCAGTACAGGTTAAAGTCCATGTACTCTTATCCGATATTTACGGATGACGAGCCGGTCGGTGTGCTAAACGCTCAAACAGTTATAAAACGTGAGTTCAAGGAAGACGAGATATACTTTGTAAGCGTCATCGCGAACTTGATCCTCGGAGCGGTAAAGATGCGTAAGAGGCGTTAATGTATTGCCTGAGTTGCTGGACAAACCTGCCGGATGGCACGGAGGTTTGTACAAAGTGCGCCGCCGACCTCATCTCCCAGTCCTCCACCCCGGCCAGCCCGGTTGGCGGGGGTTCTCGTAAGGGTACGCCTCACCGGAGTGCGACTCCACCAGTAACTCTTCCAGGCGAGAAGAGCTCGGGCGGGCGCAGCGGAACCCTCTTTATCCTCATCTTGATCCTCATTTGCGGCACTGGCTATTATTTCTATTCATCAAGGCAATCCCATCATCCAGACGAAATCGAAGGAATAAGTGACGCGAACCCGTACGGCGAGGTAACGCTCGGCAGAGCTCCTGCGGCCATCCCCGCCTATGCAAGCAGTGAAGATATAGTCGCCTCCACCGGCAGTCTCACCGTTGACGACGCCGAGGACGCTTCATACGTTTCACTTGTTAACGAAGCGACAAAGCTGATAAACTCAAAACGGTACGCAAAGGCGAGGGAGCTTCTCGAAGATGCCCTCTTCGACTGGCCGGACGACCCTGTCATCAATAAAAATCTTTCTTTCAGCATATCGGGGCTTGGATTCATAGCCCTCGAAGATGGCGACCTTGATGGGGCGAAGGACAAATTCATGACCGCGCTATCCTATTCCAGGGAGCTTCCTGCGATTAAGGGGCTTGCCAATACATATATGAAGCTCGATGAGTACGAGGAGGCCCTTCAACTGATCCTCGAAGTAAGGGAAGGTGCGGAGAGCGAGGTAGATAGGGTACTTGTCTCTCTCTACGATCATCTCACCGGAGCCGCCTACCGGGACGGAGACATCTCCGGGGCCCTCTCTTACGTAAAGAAAGGTCTTGCCATTGCCCCTGAGAACGACCGCCTAAACGCCTGGTTTGACGAGATAAGTTCGGAGACGAAGGTTGAGGAGGCGTTTCGCACCAAGGAGGGAAGCCATTTTATAGTAAAGTACGAGTCAGGGGAGAACGCTGTGGCCGGACACCTTATCTCTCTTCTCCTTGAAGAGGCGTATATGAGAGTGGGTTACGAGTACGGTTTCTATCCGGAGGACAGCATCGTAGCGATCCTCTACACTAAGGTTCAGTTTCAGGATACTACGAGGAGCCCTTCGTGGGCCGGGGCGATATACGACGGCCGGATAAAGATGCCTGCCGGCGGCGTGACCGAGAAGACCGATCTGCTTGAAGGCGTTCTCTTCCACGAATATACTCATGCCGTGGTCCACAGGGTGACCAAGGGGAGGAGACCTCCGGTATGGCTTAACGAGGGGTTTGCCCAGTATGTGGAGGGAAGGAGGACCGACTCCAGGGAGGGTGAGCTAAAGGCGATCCTCGGCACGAACAAGATCACGCTAAAAAACCTTGAGGGCTCCTTCATGGGCCTCGATTCGAGACAGGCCCACGTGGCGTATCTTTTGAGCCTTTCGGCTGTCGAGTATATGCTGGAGGAGTTTGGCCGTTCGTCCGTCATGTGGATTTTTGAGCACCTCTCAGAGGGTGAGAGCGTAAACGATGCCATAAGGAGCTCAATATATTTGTCATATGACGACTTCGAGGATGGCTGGAGAAATTCGGTCATGAGATGATAGAACGTAATCTCTATGTCGGTTATTTTTTTCTTTAATATTAATGTTTTTGGTGGTACACTCGAATGTCACCGAGAAGATTAATACTGAAGGGACATTAAATACAATTTTTCTGGAGGTAATTTAAAACTATGAAATATTCACTCAGTCCATTAAAAGGCATCTGTTTAACCGCGGCACTGGCTCTATTTCTGACAACCTCTTGCGGGAGTGACGACTCCGCCCCGCAGAAGAAGGCGGCGGATAAGCCTGCGGCAACAGCCGAAGTAACTTCCGGCGAGCTTCCGGAGGGGCATCCGTCTATCGCCCCGGAAGATAATGCCATGCCGGCCGGTTCACATTCCAACTTGAAGAGCGCCAGAAAGCTTCAGCTCGACGATGAGGTGATCGCAAAGTGGAAGGTCGTTAACCTTGAAATATCTGACAATACCGCTGGCCAGAAGAAGGCCATCAAGGTAAACGTCGGACAAAAAGTATCGCTAAAGGGTGATGGCCTCTACCTTCTGGTTAAGGCATATGTCCCTGATTACGCCCTCTCCGAGGATGCCATTGTATCAAGGTCCAATGAGCCGAATAACCCGGCCATACAGGTGGAACTCCAGGAAGGCGACAAGGTCGTCTCTACGGGCTGGATCTTTGAAAAGCTCCCTGACTTCAACTCCTACGGGGACACCAGGTACGGCCTGGTACTGCTGCCGAATAACTGATTTATCGTCGCTCTCCAGCGGATGGCGGATAGGATTGGCGGATTATTTCAGGAGAGATGCCCGAGAGGCTGAAGGGGGCTGACTCGAAATCAGTTGTACCGTTACGCGGTACCGGGGGTTCGAATCCCTCTCTCTCCGCCAGCAAGTTGGGCGAGTTTTAAAGAAAAAGCCTGTTTTTTTACAGACACATGATATTGCAAAGGGGGGATTCGAAGCCGCCCGAAGGCCGAGCATGCGAGGATGAGGCGGCATGGAAGCCGCCGGAAGTGAGGGTGGCCGGCTCGAAGCGAGGAGCCAGGACGGCTCGGAGTGTAGAGGAATCCCTCTCTCTCCGCCAGCAAGTTGGGCGAGTTTTAAAGTAGGCCCGCATTTTTAACAATTATAAGAGGTTGTACGGGAGGACTGGAAGCCTCCCTAGCGCCGAGCATTCGGGGTAGAGTCTTTCGAAACCCCAAAATATAGATAGTCTTTACGATTTATGGAGAGATGCCCGAGTGGCTGAAGGGGCTCGCCTGGAAAGCGTGTGTACACTAACCTGTACCGAGGGTTCGAATCCCTCTCTCTCCGCCATTAAAGTGGGCCAGTTTGAATAAGATAGCCCCCCGGCCCTCTTACAGTGATAAAGACGCCGTAAGAGGGGACTGGAAGCCGCCTGAAGGCCGAAGGTTCCAGTTGTAGCTTAGATTTTGCTTGTTTTTCTTCTCGCTTCTTCGTAGTATTAAAAACTGAATAAATACTTCACTCTTACGGGTGGTATTGATAGCCGGGTCTTGCGCAATATACGTGATGCGAACCCCGCCAGGTCCGGAAGGAAGCAACGGTAGTGTCTTTGTTTATGTGCCGCAAGGGTGCCTGGCTATCAATACCGCCCGTAATTTTTTTACCCGGTATTTATTGAAAAGACTTTAACGGTCCAAAACTCCGGTGCCGCAGTTGTGGTGAATGGGCTTTTTTTACGGGGAGCTCCGGCCGCTCCAGTCAGTCTTTATTAACGGAGACGCCCTTTAGCCGCTGCATTACTTTTCACTTGCCTTTTATACTAGAGCCATCTGATGTCGTATCTCGTTATTGCCAGAAAGTGGAGGCCGCGCCTTTTTGACGAGGTAGTTGGCCAGTCACATGTCACCAAAACCCTCAAGAACGCCGTTTCTACGGGAAGGATCGCCCACGCTTACCTCTTCACAGGCCCGAGGGGTGTCGGCAAGACTACCGCCGCGAGAATTCTCGCTAGAAGCATTAACTGCGCGAAAGGCCCGGTAGCAGACCCGTGCAACGAATGCGCACTATGTAAATCCATAACCGACGGTTCCTCGGTAGATGTAATTGAGATAGACGGTGCGTCGAATAACGGCGTCGATAGCGTAAGAGAGCTCCGCGAGAACATCCGCTTCGTTCCGACCTCCTGCCGCTATAAGGTCTATATAATAGACGAAGTCCACATGCTCTCCACACCGGCCTTTAACGCCCTGCTTAAGACACTTGAAGAGCCGCCCCCGCATACCATCTTCATATTAGCCACTACCGAAGTCCATAAAATACCAAGGACGATACTCTCCAGGTGCCAGCGTTTCGACTTCAAGAGAATCCCCTTTGCCGAGATTTCAGGGCAGCTCAAGTTTATCGCCTCTAAGGAGAGTATAACCGCCGGGGAGACGGTCTTCCAGCTGATAGCGCGCGAGGCCGACGGCTCCATGAGAGACGCCCAGAGCCTTTTTGATCAGGTCATCGCCTCAGCCGGTACGGATATATCGGAGGCCGATGTCTCCGACGCCCTGGGGCTGATGGACCGCTCCATACTCTACACGCTCTCGGAGGCGGTCATAGGCGGCGACGCCTCGGGTTGTCTGACTCTTGTTGAAAATATATATAACTTCGGATATGATCTGAAGAAAGTATGTCTGGAGATGCTCGAACACGTTCGCGACCTCACTTTGATGAAGGTTACCGGAGATGGATCCCTCCTTGAGCTCCCGGAGAGCGAGGTGGTGCGTCTGAGGGCTCTCGCCGATAAGGTGTCGATAGAGCGCCTTCATATCCTCTTTAGTCTTCTTACTCGCGGTTATGAAGAGATTTCTCGTTCCATGACAGAGAGGTTCTCCCTGGAGATGACGCTCCTTAAGTGCGCTACGGCCGGGGATATGAAGCCCGTATCCGAGCTTATTTCAGAGGTAAAGGCCCTTAATGAGTTTATAGAAGACACCCCCGGCGAAACCATTATAAGCCGCCCCGCCGCCAGCAGGCAGGTTAGCACAGAGGGTTTTAGGAGCAGTGGCAAGAGTAGTAGTATGGAGGGTGCCACGGATGAACCCGTAAGAAAACCTCGCCCCGTAGCAGATGGGCCGCCAGAGGTAGCCAGAGACGTTTCGAAGCCGCCTTCCGATGCTCACTCCCGTGGAAGAAGCGGAGGCAGTAGCTCTAAGAGATCGCTTCCGTGGGAGAAGGAGTCTAGCGCTACTCCTCCGGTTAATGATGAAAGCAGAGCCGTTTTACCGAATGCGGGGAGTGAAGCGAAAGCGGATAAGGAGGATGGCGATACCCTACCGGCTACGCCTCCAGCCGGTGGGACCGGCGCGGTGGATACCTTCCTGGATTTTGTAGGATCAAGAGACATAGGGCTCGGTAACGCGCTTAAGGGGGCGTCGGTAGCCGTTAGCGGCGAGAGCGTTGAGCTTAGCACGCCCAACCACGGTTCCGTGAGCGGAGTGTTTAAGCTTAAGGGCAAACTCCTTGATGAACTAACGTTAGAGCATTTTGGCAGGAAACTCAGTATAAATATAACCGAAGGCAAAGAGCCTGTAAACGACTCTTCCCCGGACCGCGACGCATTGGTTGACGAGGCCGTCAGAATTCTTGGCGGGGAAGTGCTTAAGGATTTAAGGAGGAAAGATGTCTAAGAACATTGGTAATCTCATGAAGCAGGCTCAGCAGATGCAGGCCAAGATGGCTAAAGTGCAGGAAGAACTTGCCGAAAAGAAGGTAGAGGCGAGCACCGGCGGTGGGATGGTATCCGTCGAGGTTAACGGCAAGAACGAACTCCTCTCTATTAAGATAGACAAGACAGTAGTGGACCCCGAGGACGTAGAGATGCTCGAAGACCTGGTTCTCTCTGCCGTAAACGAGGGGATGAAGCGCGCCCAGGAGATGATAAGCCAGGAGATGGGCAAGGTCACCTCCGGGATGGGTATTGATATTCCGGGGCTTTTTTAGTCGCTATGAAGGGTATAGAACCAATAACCCGCCTCGTTAGCGCTCTTTCCGCTCTGCCTGGCGTAGGGGAGAAGACGGCCTCAAGGCTTGCCCTCTATGTTATGAATTCAAGCGACGCTTACGTTCGGGAGCTCGCCGCGAGCCTTATCGGAGCCAAGGACGATGTAATGCTCTGCTCCGTCTGCATGGGGTTTTCGGAGACGGATCCGTGCGCCATATGTTCGGAGATCTCAAGGGATCATTCTATCATATGCGTTGTCTCCGACTTTAAGGATATGGCGGCTATCGAGGGGACCGGGAGCTATAACGGTCTCTATCATATACTGCACGGGGCGCTATCTCCGCTTAAAGGCGTCGGTCCGGACGAGATAAAGATAAAAGAACTCCTGATGCGCCTGTCTTCCTCTACGGTAAGCGAGCTTCTCATAGCGACGGGCTTTGACGTTGAAGGTGAAGCTACGGCCAATTATATCGCTAAGCTTACGAGGCCCATCGGCATGACGATAACGCGCATAGCCTCCGGCGTACCGGTTGGGAGTTTTATCGAATATATGGACAAAAACACCCTTGATCGCGCCCTCTCGGGCAGGCGCGAAATGTAGATAAACGCATCATCCGAGACGCCTTCTTTAGAGGACCTCCCTTGCCGAAACGGCCCGCCCGATTTCCTTTTTAGACCTTGACATATTTGACAATCTGTACTAAATTAAAATTTCTTGCTATAACAATTTTGTTCAATTGCAGCTAAATTAACAAACAGACGTTTACTCCAGGGCCTTGGTCTCTATAATGGGACCGCTATTGCTCTATAAGGCCTTGTATTTTATGGGTTTTTTAAAAGGAAAGGAACGTGTTGGCATGCATGCTTATAATGAAGTGCGATGGCATGGCAGGGCCCAGCAGGGCGTTGTCACAGCCGCCAAGGTTTTGGCCGAAACGGCTATGAAGGCAGGTAAAAACGTTCAGGCATTTCCGGAATTCGGTCCGGAGAGGATGGGCGCTCCTGTAAAGGCATATAACAGGGTATCGGATAACCCGATAAGGGTTCACGGACAGGTGACCGAGCCGAGCTTCGTGCTCATCGCCGACCCGACTCTAATCGGCATGGTTCCGGTTACCTCCGGTACGCCGGAGGATGCAATCTATATTGTAAATTCCACAAAGAGCCCCGACGTACTCCGTACGGAGCTTGGCCTTGACGGCACCAAGGCCCGCGTCTACACCATAGACGCCGATCATATATCCCTTGCTACTATAGGGCGCGTTATGCCGAACACACCGATGCTCGGGGCGGTTGCCAAGGTTACGGACCTTATAGGAATTGAGCCCTTAATCGAGGGGTTTAAGGATAACTACTCTAAAAAATACAGCGCTAAAATCATTGAAGGTAATCAAAATGCCATGCAGAGGGGCTTTGAAGAGGTAAAAGGGGGCTAGTAAATGGTTAAGAATAAAGATTTCACTATGCTTGACGCTAAAGACCTTCCGCTCGGAGGCGTCTTGCCGGATGCTGGCAGCGCGGAGGAATATGAAACCGGAGGCTGGAGGAAACTTAGACCGATCTTCGACCCGGAAAAGTGCATCGATTGCCTTACCTGCTGGGTAATGTGCCCCGATAGCGCCATATACGTAGAAGACGACAAGATAGCCGGTTACGATCTGGACCACTGCAAGGGCTGCGGCATATGCGCCGAGGTTTGCCCCGATAAGGTCCAGGCGATAACTATGGTAGAGGAGGAAAACTAATGACGGCAGTGGCTCAAACACAAAGAGAGACTGGCCTTACAGGTAATAGCGCCATTGCGTACGCAATGATGCAGATTAACCCGGACGTCTGCCCGGCTTACCCGATAACCCCTTCGACATCAGTAATCGAAGAGTTTTCGAGCTACGTCGCAGACGGTAAGGTCGAAACGGAACTTATACCTACCGAGAGCGAACATTCGGCGATGAGCGCCGGGGTCGGCGCCTCGGCCGCAGGGGCGCGCGTAATGACGGCTACCAGCGCGCAGGGGCTGGCGCTTATGTGGGAGATGCTCTATATCGCTTCCGGCATGCGTCTGCCTATAATCCTTACAGACGTTAATAGAGCGCTCTCCGCCCCGATTAACATCCACTGCGACCACTCGGATACGATGGGCGCGAGGGATTCGGGCTGGTTACAGCTCTACTCCGAAACGGTGCAAGAGGCCTACGACAACCTGATAATGGCGGTGAGGATCGCCGAGGATAAGCGCGTCCAGCTTCCGATAATGGTCTGCCTAGACGGCTTTATCACAAGCCACGCGATAGAGAATATATCACTTCTCTCGACGGAGGCTGTTCAGGGGTTTGTCGGAGAGTACACTCCAGATAGTGCTCTTTTGAATGTGGAGAATCCGGCGACCTTCGGCGCGATGACACTCCCGTACGCATATATGCCGCTAAAGAAGCAGCAGTCTGATGCCATGACGGCCTCCAAGCCGGTAGTCGAAGAGATAGCCGCCGAGTTTGCATTGCTCTCCGGCAGGAACTACGGTCTGCTTGAAGAGTACAAACTCGACGACGCTGAAGTTGCCATCGTGGTATTAAACTCTTCGGCCGGTACGGTAAAGGACGCCGTTGATACACTTAGGGCTCAGGGTAAGAAGGTAGGCGCGCTGAAGCCGAGGCTCTACAGGCCATTCCCGCACGCCGAAATTGCCAAGGCCCTTAGCGGAAAGAAGGCCGTATGTGTCCTGGACCGCGCCGACTCGATGAACGGCTTCGGAGGTCCGCTCTTTACCGATATACGTTCGGCGTTATACAGCGACGCTAATCGCCCGCAGATAATAGACCGTATTTACGGACTCGGCGGAGCCGATTTCAGGGTAAATGACGCGCTCGGAGTCTTCGACGAACTCTTTAAGGTTCAGGAGACTGGGCAAGTGGACGAGCTCATAAAGTACTTAACCGTATAGATTCTAATAATAGAGATTGGAGTTGATCCCAGATGGCGACACTTAAGGAGTTAGCTAAAAAAGAGGAGCTCTTCACCGGCGGTCACAGGCTATGTGCCGGATGTGGCATACCGCCGATAGTGAGACTTATACTAAGGAGCACGGACTCAAATATTGTAGCCACGACAGCGACAGGTTGTCTTGAGGTTGCAAGTAGCGTATATCCCTACACTGCATGGAAAGTGCCGTGGGTACACTCTGCATTTGAGAACGCGGCGGCGACTATCACCGGTGCGGAGGGTGCGTATAAAGCCTTAAAGAGAAAGAAAAGGCTCCCCGGCAGCGACCAGGAGCGCGACATAAAATTCATCGCCTTCGGCGGAGACGGCGGCACATATGACATCGGTTTCCAGGCCCTCTCCGGAGCCCTGGAGCGCGGTCATAACTTCCTCTACGTCTGTTACGATAACGGCGCTTACATGAATACCGGTGTACAGAGGTCGAGTGCAACGCCGCTCGGCTCCAATACCACCACATCTCCTGCCGGTGAAGTTATCCTCGGTAAGCAGCAGTGGAGAAAAGATCTTACAAAGATAGTCGCGGCGCATAACATTCCGTATGTCGGGCAGGCTTCTCCGCATAACTGGAGAGATCTCTCGAAGAAGTCCGAGAAGGCGCTTGCCATAAATGGCCCGACCTTCCTTAATGTCATCTCAGCCTGTCCGCTTGGCTGGTACGCCAAGCCCGAGGATTCGATAGCGCTCTGCAAGCTCGCTACCGAGACCTGTTACTGGCCTCTCTATGAGATAGAGGAAGGAGTTCTCAAGGTTAATTACAAACCTAAGGATAAGCGTCCGATAATGGAGTGGATAAAGCCGCAGGGACGTTTTAAGCATCTCTTCAAGGCTGATGGCGGTATGGAGATCATCGAAGAGTTCCAGAGACGGTTAGACGAGGAGTGGGAAAGACTCCTCGAACTGGATGGGAAACGGGTATAAACGATAAGCCCCCGCGCCGGAACGGAGGCGCGGGGGCTTATTTTTTGATTTTACTATTGTTATGCGGCGCTCAAGTTAGTAAGTCAGGGTCTTCTCCCTGCTCACGCCGTCTCACGCAAAAGGACACGGAGGCTCACATTGGGCTTAAAGGACGACATATCAAGCGAGGTTATAACCGCACTCAAGGCCAAGGATTCCATGAGGGTCGCGACACTCAGATACCTCCTATCCGCCGTAAAGAACAAGGAGAAGGATTTACGGCGCGATATCGAAGACCCTGAGGTAGTGGCTGTGGCTCAAGTGCAGGTAAAGCAGAGGCGCGACTCCATTGAGCAGTTCGTAAGTGGCGGCAGAGAGGATCTCGCCGATAAGGAGCGGGCCGAGCTTGAGATACTGATGAACTTCGTCCCCGAAGAGATGGACGCAGACGAGATTAGGAGCATCGTCACAGAGGCGAAGGAAGCCACAGGGGCTACGTCGATGAAGGATATGGGTAAGCTCATGGGCGCGATTATGCCGAAGGTTAAAGGCAGGGCCGACGGCAAGCTCGTTAATTCCATAGTGAAAGAACTTCTCTCCTAGACGCATTTACAGTTAAAGGAATATCTCCGGATGAAGATAAAGGATATATACGAGAGTGCCATAAAGTGCGGCATTGAACTCGACCCGCGCGGCGAAAAAGACGTATCCCTTGAACTGAAGAGGGCGAAGAAAGACTACGACGAGCTCGGTGAGAAGGATAAAAACTTCTTTGACCGCGAGAAGCTCACCAACCCTTACGCAGATACGAGGATACTGTACGGAGACTCTTCGATTGAAGTAAAGAAGGTCCTTATCGGGATAGACATGGAGATAGGCGAGATACTTCTCGCCGACAGACTCGGGGGCATCGACCTTGTAATCGCCCACCACCCCGAGGGCAAGGCCATGGCCGCTCTCCACGATGTTATGAAGATGCAGTCCGGGATACTATCGAAGTACGGCGTCCCTATTAACGTCGCCGAGGGCATTATGGGCGACCGTATAAGTGAGGTTGAGCGCATGCTCATGCCGGTTAACCACACGAGGGCGGTCGATGCGGCGCGCCTCCTCGACATCCCTTTCATGTGCGTCCATACCCCCTCTGATAACGCTGTAACCAATTATCTTCAAGATATTTTTGATAATAAAGAACCATATACCGTTTCGGATATCGTAGATATTCTTAGAGATATCCCGGAGTACTCGGGGGCTATTGACGAGACAGTTGCCCCGAAGATCGTCGCCGGGAGCGGAGACCGCAAGGCCGGTAAGGTATTCGTCGATATGACCGGCGGCACCGGCGGCAGCAAACACGCCTATGAGAAGCTCTCGGGCGCAGGCGTCGGCACGGTCGTCGGCATGCATATAGGTGAAGACCACAGGAAAGAGGCCAATAAGCACCATATAAACGTCCTCATCGCCGGTCATATAGCAAGCGATAGCCTGGGGCTAAACCTCCTTCTCGACGAGATCCTGGGTGACGTGGATATCGTCGCCTGCTCCGGCTTCAGGAGGATCGCGAGAAAGTAGACCAGTTGCCCTGCGGTCTCTGAAAAGACCCGTTTGGCCGGTGAGTGGGGGAGGGGGAGTGCAGTCCCTCCCGGTCGCAGTTACCCGTCTCTTTGATTGCGTTAAAATTTTGGACAAAACTACCCTTTCAACCCTTGAATTCCCGCTTATACTGAGCGAGCTCGCCTCGCTCGCCGCGACTCCGCTCGGCATGGAGGCCGCTCTCTCTCTTTCTCCCAAAAGTACGCTTGAAGCCGCGGAGACTCAGTTCCAGAGATACCTGGAAGTAGCCTCTTTGATAGAGCTTCTGGGCGCGTTACCCATCGGTGGGGCGACCGATACCCGGCCCCTTTTAAAGAAGGCCTCAAAAGAAGGAGCCTACCTTTCGTGCGAGGAGTTCTCGCAGGTAAAAAGCCTTTTATCCTCTGTTAATTCACTTCGCTCGCTAGCTTCTTTTCCGTCTTTTGACGACAAATATCCGATTACCGACAGGAGGCTGAATGCCTTCTCCGACCAGAGCTTTCTTACCGGCGAGCTAAAGCGCGTCATCGACGACGACGGTGGTATCTCTGACAGAGCCTCGCCGGAGCTTTTGCACATACGCCGTGAGCTCAAGGGCATGCGGGGGCGCGCAAGGAGGCTTATAGACGACCTCCGCAGGTCTGAGGACTTTAAGGAGTGGCTTCAGGAGGATTTCTATACGATAAGGGACGACCGTTACGTGCTCCTTATAAAGGCTGGCTACCAGACGCGTTTCCCGGGTATTATTCATGGCCGCTCGGCGAGCGGCGAGACCTATTTTATAGAGCCGTATAAGGTAGTGGAGCTTAATAACGAGCTATCGCTGCTAAAAAAGGACGAGAAGGCCGAAGAGATAAGGATACTCAGGGAGCTTTCAAAGGTAGTCGTCTCCGAGGCGGACGGGCTTACGGAAGACCAGGGGATAGTCGGCTCATTCGACCTCGACTCCGCAAAGGCGGCCTTCTCCGAGAAGCTAGGCTGCAGCGTCCCCGAACTTGGCGCATCAGGAGAGGTGAGGCTCATGGGCGCTCGCCACCCGCTCCTTATATTAAAAGGATTTACCGGGGATACGACTGTACGCCCGGTTGATATAAGGCTCGAAGAGGGGGTTAAGGTACTTGTCATCTCTGGGGCGAATACCGGTGGGAAGACCGTCGCCCTTAAGACCTTGGGGCTAATTACGCTCATGGCCCAGTCGGCGATACCGGTGCCGGTTTCAGCCGGCTCTCGCCTTAGGGTTTTTGGTAGAATCTCCGCAGATATAGGAGACAGCCAGGGGATAGCGGAAGATCTCTCCACCTTTTCAGGTCATATAAAAAGGCTCGGTTCGTTCCTCGCCGACGCCGCTCCGGGAGATCTTATCCTCATCGACGAGATAGGCGTCGGCACGGATCCCTCCGAGGGGAGCGTCCTCTCGCTTGCCCTCTTAGAAGAATTTAGCGCCAGAGGCGCGGTGACGGTTGTCTCTACCCACATGAACCTCCTTAAAGCCCACGCCGCCGTTGACGAGGCTTTTATGAACGCGACTGTCATATTCGACAAAGAGACCCTGGAGCCCTCCTATAACCTCTCCTACGGAATGCCTGGCCAGAGCCTCGGCCTCTCCATAGCCGGGAGCCTTGGCATACCGGAGTCGGTAGTCGCAAACGCCAGAGGGAAGCTTACGAGTGATGAGAGCGCTTTTATCGAGTCGCTTAAGGATATTAACAGGGAGCGAGACAGGCTTATCGCATTAAACAACCGGCTCGCCGCCGTTACCGAGGCGAGGGACCTGGCCCTTAAGAAACTACGTGACGAACGGGCAAAGATCGTCGAAAGGCTAAAAAAGAGGTTAGAGAAGAAGGCAAAAGAGGCGGAAGACGAGATAAGAAATATCGTAGCCGCTTTGAAGGAGAAGGAGCGCGAAGCGCGTCTCAAAACCGGCACTGCCGACAGGGCCGGTCGAAGCGCTGCCGTAAAGGCCAAGGCCGTGGCGAGAGGGGCTTTACCCCATGACGCACTTCGCCCTGTTAAGCCTTATCTGCCGAAAGAGGGGGATAAGGTGTCGGTATCGGGCTCTTCGACAAAAGGTATCGTCGTTAAGGTGATGGCGGATACTAAAGAGGTTGAGCTAAAGGTCGGAGCCATGAAGATAAAGGCCCCGTGGAAGAAGCTCGAAAAGACCGGCGGCAAACTTACCAGGGCGGAGCCGGTTCAAAGTTCCGGAGACAACTTTGATTACTCCGTAGACGCGGCTTATTCAATAAATATCATAGGTAATCGCGTCGAGGCATCGGTTAAGCTCGTTACGAAATTTCTGGACGACGCTCACCTCGCAGGCCTCCCGGAGGTCGAGATAATACACGGTAAAGGCACGGGCGTTCTCGGAGCGGCCATAAGGGAGTTCCTCGCAGGCAATCCCCTTGTCGAGAGCTACGAGCAGGGTGACGAGCGCGGCGGCGGCGCCGGCGTTACAATGGTAAGGCTTAAGGGCTAGCCCCGTACTTGTGATATAAGTAATAGTAATATTTTTATAAAAGAGCGATAGAGAAGGCGGATGATCCCACAAGATAAGATAGACGAGGTAATAGACAGGAGCCCTGTAGTATCCGTCATAGGCGAGTACCTTACGCTTAAGAAAAGGGGGGCTAACCATATCGGCCTCTGCCCGTTTCACTCGGAGAAGACTCCGTCGTTTTCCGTAAACGAGGCCAAAAATATTTTTTACTGCTTCGGGTGTCACACGGGCGGTAACGTTGTAACATTCGTTATGAAGAAGGAAGGTGTAAGCTTCCCCGAGGCTATAAGGTCTCTCGCTTCACGGTGTGGCGTAACTATAGAGGAGTACCGCTCTCCTGACGACGGAGGAAAGAGAGAAGCCCTCTATAAGGCCAATAAGTTAGCCGAGGAGTTCTTTTACCGGGAACTGAGGAAGAGCACCGGCGCCGGAGCGCGCGCCTATCTTAAGAAGAGGGGGATTGATAAAGACCTCGCCGTGCGCTTTAGGATCGGCTACGCCCCGCCGGGTTGGAACGGGCTAGCCGACTATCTCAAGGAAAATGGCATAAAGCCCGAGGTTGGTGTAGACGCAGGGCTTCTCAGCTCAAAGGGGGAGAAGAGCTTCGACCGTTTCAGGTCGCGCGTTGTCTTTCCTATCTATGACATCCGTGGGAGGGCCGTGGCCTTCGGGGGTCGGGGGCTGGAGGGCGAAGAACCAAAATATTTAAATTCAGCGGAGAGTCCGGTCTTTAAGAAATTCGATACCCTTTACGGCCTTAACGAGGCAAGGGCCTCTATCAGTGAGAGGGGTTTTGTGCTCGTAAGCGAGGGGTACTTCGACAGGGTCGCGCTCGTAAGAGCCGGCTTTGAGAATTCCGTCGCCACGATGGGGACGGCCCTTACCGCAAGCCACATAAGGAAGTTAAAGGGTTTTGGCGCTGAGATATATACAGTATTCGACGGAGACGAGGCGGGCACGAAGGCGGCGATCCGGGGCCTTGAGCTCTTCATCGCCGAGGATGTGCCTTCGAAGGTAGTGTTACTCCCTGCCGGTAAGGACCCCGACGATATACTCCGGGAATCCGGCCCCGGAGAGATGGAGATTTTAGTTAAAGCGGCCATTCCTCTTATGGAGTTTTTTATAGATAAAGAGGCTGGAGCGCGCGACCTTAAAACTCCTGGTGGAAAAAGGGAACTCTTTAATGCTATAATGCCGTACCTGAAGCTCATCGCCAACGCTGCGGAACGCGCCCATTACATCGAGAGTGTAGCGGCTCTGCTCGGTATCAAGGCGGACCCGATATATGCGGCCATTGGAGGCTCTGCTTCAATGCCTCCGACCGGCAAGAGAGCCGGAGGCGGGGTGGGAGCCGAGGGTAAAGACGGCATAAGCCCCGGCGGCGGTAAATACTCGCTTGCAGAGGCTACTATCCTGAAGGTGCTCCTTAAACACCCGGAGCTCTACGGCGAGGAGGTAAGGGCTGCGGTTGCCTTATTTAAGGACCCGCTCTTAAAGAATGCTGCGGAGCTCATAGCCGCCGCAATCGAGGAAGGGCCGGGTGTGACGACCTTGACAAACTCGCTTGACGAGGTAGCCGATGAGACTGTGAGGGGTTGGATAGCCGGGGCCATCGTGATTGAGGAAGAAGGCTTTATCGAAGGGCCAGAGCAAATGATAAACGACTCCGTAAGGACTGTACTTACTGCGGGGGGTCTTAAGGAAGCCACTATGGAGCAGATTAGAAAGTTTGAGGAGGCCGGTGACGTTGAGACGGCAACCCTCATGCGGGAAAGGGCCCTCAAGAGGGCTTTGGAAGAACGTAGATAAGGGATGTCTTTGAATAAAGATTCCAAGATAAATAAGACTGATATGTCCGGTAAGCGTAGAGAAGACGGTAGTTCTTCGAGCGGCGTTATGGATTTTATTAGTGACAATACGCGCCTTAGCCACGATGTCGTCCCCTCAACGGGGGGAGATGCCCCGGATTCCATAAAGGTCTATCTGAGGGAGATGGGCGAGGTCTCGCTCTTAAAGAAGGAAGATGAAAAGCGCATCGGGGAGAGCATTGAGGCAGCAAGGAGGGGTATCATAGGCGAGTCCCTTAAAAACTCCTTCCTGATAGACGGACTCTCGGAGATGCACGCGGCCCTCAGGGGCGAGAAGATGTGTACGGGGTTTATGCTCTGCAAGAACGAAGGGCGCGTAACCGACGACCATGACAGGGCCAGGTATTCCGAGCGAATTGAGAAGATAATAGAGCTCTACAAAAAGTCGATTAAAGGGAAAAAGCGTACGACGGAACCGCCCGAAGAGCTTATCGAGGCTGTCTATTCCTTTGACGCGGAGGCGGGCATAATAGTTGCCTCTCTTAATGAACTAAAGGAGTACCTTTCTGAGACGAACGCCTTAACCGGCGAGCTATCTTCACTTGAAGCAAACGCGGCGGAGGGCGCTACTGGTACAGCGGAAGCGAAGTTGGCCCGAAAGAGGCTACGGGAGATAAAGAAGAAGACCGGCCTCACTGCCGCCCAGTTGCGTGATACCTTCGAGACTATAGGCTCTTTTGAAGCTGCAATAGAGTTTTCGCAGAAAGAGCTCACGAGCGCGAACTTGAGGCTCGTTGTAAGCATTGCCAGAAAATATAACTACCGGGGCCTTCATCTCATGGACCTCATTCAGGAGGGTAATATCGGCCTCATGCGCGCTGTAGAGAAGTTCGACTACAAACGCGGCTACAAGTTCTCGACCTACGCCACCTGGTGGGTGAGGCAGGCGATGAGCCGTGCCATAGCCGACCAGGGGAGGACGATCCGCATCCCGGTGCATATGCTGGAGGTGACCAATAAACTCGTCCATAAATGCAGGGAGTACATCCAGGTAAACGGCGTCGAGCCGACCCCCGAGGAGCTGAGCGCTCTAATGGATCTGCCCTTAAAGAAGATCAAGGATATACTTAAGATCGCCAAAGAGCCGATCTCGCTCGACACCCCCGTCGGTGAGGACGAGAACGATTCACTTGGCGATTTTATCGTAGACCATAACACCAAGGCGCCTCCTGAACAAGTCATGACCGCCGACCTGACAAGCCAGGTTAAGGCCGCCCTCTCCACCCTTTCACCAAAAGAAGAGAAGGTCCTCAGGATGCGTTTTGGCTTCGACGACGGCAATGAGCTTACCCTCGAAGAGATAGGCGCCATCTTCCATGTCACCAGGGAGAGGATACGCCAGATAGAGTCCAAGGCCTTACGAAAACTCCGTCACCCTAAACGCTGCAAAAAGATAAGGGCTTTAACCGGCGGCGAGGTCGGCTGAGCGGTTGCATATAAGCCATAAATTAAGAGAAGAGCTCGTAAAACTTCGTGAGAAGGAGTCCGGCGCGGTCGTTAAGGATCCGGGCGGCAGGGTCTCGGTCCTCCTCATCTACCCGAATCAGTATAAGGCGGGTATGAGTAACCTGGGCTTTCAGACCGTCTACGCTCTCATAAACGCCATGCCCGGCGCCCTCGCCGAGCGTGCTTTCCTGCCGTCGAGGGACGATCTCAAAGAATATGAATCAGGGCGAACACCGCTTTTTTCGCTTGAGTCCGTAAGGCCCGCGACCGACTTCGATATCATCGCCTTTTCTATATCTTTTGAAGAAGATTTTCTAAATATCCCCAAATTACTCGCTCTCGCCTCCGTACCCCTTTATTCAAAGGATAGGGTGGACGGCCAAGTCGTGATGGCCGGTGGAGCGGCGGTCTCCCTTAACCCGGAGCCGGTGGCCGACTTCTTCGATTTCTTTCTTATAGGTGACGCCGAGGCGTCACTTGCAGAAGTTATCGAACTCTCCGGAGGGGGCGCTGCCGGAGTAGAAGCCAGGGGTGAGTTATTTAAGGAACTATCAAAGGTAAGGGGCGTTTACGTGCCGTCGCACTACTTGTTCGCATTCGACGGGCCGCGCATTTCGGGGATAACTCCCCTTCACGGCGCGCCAGGGTCCGTAATAGCCCTTAAAAATACCGACCTCACCGCAGTCAGTATGCCCGCGACGGTCGTCCACACACCTGATACGGAATTTAGCTCCACCACGCTCATGGAGGTAGAGCGGGGGTGCGGCAGGGGGTGTCGCTTCTGCGCCGCAGGGTTTCTTTACCTGCCACCGAGGGAGCGGCCAAAGGAAGATATCTTAAAGGCCCTTGCAGAAGTTGCCGAAGGGTCTGCCGGGTCTGCCGAGCCTGTAGTGGCCGGGAAGGTCGGGAAGGTCGGGCTCGTAGGTGCGGCGGTATCCGAGTATACCTGGCTAAAAGAGATACTCCGTGAGGGGACCGATGCGGGCCTTAAGATGACGCTATCCTCTCTTCGAGCCGATATGCTTGATTTAGAGCTGCTGACGCTCATGAAGGCGTCGGGCTATAAGACGCTAACCATCGCTCCCGAGGCCGGGAGCGAGCGGATGAGAGATGTAATAAATAAAGGCATTACGGATGAAGAGATTCTTGGTGCCGCCAAGCTCATAGCCGAGGCCGGGTTCCATAAGCTAAAGCTCTATTTTATGCTCGGCCTTCCGTCGGAGACCGATGAAGACGCCATGAAAACTGCCGAGATTACAAAGAAGATAAGAAAGGTCTTTAAGAAGGGCTCGATTGTTTTAAGCATAAACCCCTTCGTCCCGAAGCCGTGCACCCCCTTCCAGTGGAACCGGTATACGGATATAAGCGTCCTTAAGAGGCGGTTTAAGGCGGTAAAGAAGTCTTTAGGAGGCATAAAAGGCGTAGAAGTAAAAGGGTTCTCAGCCGAGAGGGGGTTTTTGCAGTCCGTCCTCTCCACAGGCGACAGAAGGCTCTCGGCGGTTATAGAGAGGGCTTCGGGGGAGGGCGCTAGAAAGCACTTTAAGGAGCGCGCCTTCAGGGACTTCGTCTACCGGGAAAGGGGAGAGGGTGAACTTCTCCCGTGGGAGCTTATCGACCACGGCATTCGTAAGGACTACCTCTGGAAGGAGTTCGTGCGCGGTCTGGCCGGGAAGACGACCCCGCCTTGCGATACCGAGCGCTGCGTAAGGTGCGGCGTATGCGCCTAGGGCTTTTCTCCAAGGACCCGCTTTTAACGTCTATCTTACTGATTATTAAAATTTTTTATCTTGAAAGAAACGCGCTTCTATGGTAAATATATTCGTTACATTCAAATCACACACGCTGTTTGCCCCGCCTCTGGTGTCCGGGAAACCGGGTTTTGGCTGGGTCTGAAATGCGGCGTGGAGGTAAAACCACATTTTAAGGAGAAAGTAATATGGCTTACATTACCATGAAACAACTTCTCGAGGCCGGTGTGCACTTCGGGCACCAGACCAAGAGATGGAACCCGAAGATGAAGACCTATATCTTCGGTGCAAGGAACGGAATCTACATCATTGACCTTCAGCAGACCGTTAAGATGTTCAAGGTTGCCTATGATCTCATCGTTGACGTAACCTCCAAGGGAGGAACAGTCCTCTTCGTCGGCACCAAGAGACAGGCCCAGAGCGCTATCGAGATGGAGTCGCAGAGGTGCGGCATGAGTTACGTTAACCAGCGCTGGATAGGCGGCCTGCTCACCAACTTCGCAACGGTCAAGCTCAGCGTAAAGAAACTTATAGACCTTGACGGGATGAAGGAAGCCGGCTACGCCGACGTCATCAAAAAAGAGGGCGTGATGCTTGAAAAGCACAGGCTCAAGCTCGAAAAGAACCTCGGCGGTATACGTGAGATGAAAAAGGCCCCAAGTGCTGTCTTCGTCGTTGATACAAAGAAAGAAGCTATCGCCGTAAAGGAAGCAAGAAAGCTCGGCATACCTGTTATCGGCATAGTCGACTCCAACTGCGACCCCGACGAGGTGGATTACATAATCCCTGGTAACGACGACGCCATAAGGGCCATTAAACTCTTCTCAGCCACCGTTGCTACGGCATGCCTCGAGGGCAAAGCGCGCTTTGAGGAGTCGATTCAGGCAGAGCAGGATAAGAAGGTTGAGGCATCCGCAGTGGCTAAAGAACTGTTAGCCGCCGAGGCCGCTTCAAAGGCCCAGGCGAAAGCCGCAGCCGCACCAGCACCCGCAGCCGCCAAAGCGCCGGCAGTAAAAGCCGCACCAGCACCAGCACCAGCTGCCGCCGAAGCGCCGGTAAAAGAAGCCGCAGCGGAAGGCGAGAGCAAATAACGCAAAACCCTATTAACGAACTGGGGGGATTTTGGCAAGTGGCGCAAGTGGGACAAATAGCGCGAGTGGCGCAAGTGGGACAACTGTGACAGGCCTCCTTCTGATTGCGTAGACCGGGCGGCGGCTTTTCTCCGTCGTTGTTTTAGCTAAAATAATAGATTTTATGGGAGATATAAGTAAATGAGCGTATCAGCAGCACAGGTAAGAGACCTTAGAGATAAGACCGGCGCGGGCATTATGGACTGTAAAAAGGCCCTCGCCGAGACCGGTGGCGACGTTGACGCCGCGGTGGACTATCTTCGCGAGAAGGGGTTAGCCAGCGCCAAGAAGAAGGCGGGTAGAATTGCCGCCGACGGCCTTGTGAGCTCCTACATTCACGCCGGAGGCAAGGTCGGCGTGCTCGTCGAGATAAACTGCGAGACAGACTTCGTTGCAAAGACCGACGATTTCAGTGCTCTCGTCGCAGATATCGGACTCCATATAGCGGCCATGAACCCGCAGTATGTAAGGCGCGAAGAGGTCCCGGCGGATGTCATCGACTCCGAGAGCAAGATCTTCAGGAATCAGGCCATTGAGTCCGGTAAGCCCGAGCAGGTCATAGATAAGATCATTGCGGGTAAGATCGAAAAGTTCTACAAAGAGAGCTGTCTCCTTGAACAGCCTTTTGTAAAGGACCCGGATACGAATATAGAAAAACTCCTCACCGAAGCGATAGCCAAGATGGGTGAGAATATAACCGTGAGGCGTTTCTCCAGGTATAAGGTCGGAGAAGGGATCGAAAAGAAGAGCGAAGATTTCGCCGCCGAAGTTGCGGCAATGCAGGGGTAGCATCCACCCCTTGACCGGCCTTCGGAGGAAAGTGACAAGCGCCCCCGGACGAAATGAATATTCGCATAAGCGGGCTCGCTATTATATAAGCACGTAAGCGGCCCCTTCATTATATCCTGAAAAGAGGATTTTAGAGATAACGTTGCCATTATACAAGCGAATACTCCTTAAATTATCAGGTGAAGCCCTGATGGGCGACCAAGCCTACGGCGTTGACCCGGACGTTATCGGTACGATTGCCGATGAGATAAAGGAGGTCCGCTCCCTTGGAGTGGAGGTTGTAATCGTCATCGGCGGAGGCAATATCTTCAGGGGTGTGGCCGGGAGCGCCAGGGGTATGGACCGCGCCACCGCCGACTACGTCGGCATGCTCGCGACTATCATGAACTCACTTGCGCTTCAGGACGCCTTCGATAAGAGGGACGTGACCACACGGGTTCTCTCTGCTTTAGAGATAAAAGAACTCGCAGAACCCTATATTCGAAGGAGAGCGATAAGGCACCTCGAAAAAGAGAGGGTCGTCATCTTCGCCGCTGGAACGGGTAATCCGTATTTCACCACCGATACCGCCGCCTCTTTGAGGGCGATGGAGATCGGGGCCGACGTGCTACTCAAAGGCACGAAGGTGGACGGCGTATACGACCGCGATCCGATGAAGGACGAGGGGGCGAAGCGTTACGACGAGGTCAGTTTCATAGACGTTTTGAAGAACGGCCTTAAGGTGATGGATTCGACGGCGATCTCTCTCTGTATGGATAATAAGCTTCCGATAATCGTATTTAATATAAAAGAGGCCGGTAATATCAAGAGGATCGTAACGGGCGAGAAGATCGGCACCCTGGTAAGTTAAAAAGCCGGGTACTTACTCCGTTCTCTGCCGCTATGGAACATGAAAACAGTCTTTTGGAGCCAATATGAAGGATGAGATACTACAAAATGCCAAGTCCAGGATGGATAAGGCCGTTGTCGCTCTAGACGCTGAGTTCCACAAGCTCAGGACGGGCAGGGCGACAGTCTCCATCTTCGACGGAATAAAGGTCGATTATTACGGTACTCCGACGCCGGTCAACCAGATGGCCAACTTGTCGATGCCGGAGAGTCGTCTCATCATCATCCAGCCATTCGATGCCACGCAGCTCCAGGTGATAGAGAAGGCGATTATCGCCTCCGACCTTGGGCTTTCTCCAAGTAACGACGGCAAGTTGATACGCATAAGTATTCCTCAGCTTACCGAGGAGCGGAGAAAAGAGCTCGTCAAGGTGGCGAAGAAATACGCCGAAGAGTGCCGTGTCGCCGTGAGGAACGCCAGGCGGGAAGCCAATGACGACTTAAAGGAGCTCGAAAAAGAGAAGATGCTCAGCCAGGACGAACTCAAAAAGGCTCAGCACGAGACTCAGGAGCTTACGGACAGGGAAGTTAAGAGGGTGGACGAAGTCCTCGTGGTCAAAGAAAAGGAGATTATGGAGATATAGACACCTGTCGTCTCCATTTACCCCCCACCTGAAACATCTAATCGTAAAATATTGAGGGTCTCTCGATGACAACTCTCCCCACAGAAAATTTTCCAAAACATGTCGCCGTCATAATGGACGGAAACGGCAGGTGGGCGAGAAAGAGGCTGCTTAACCGCATAAACGGCCACCGCAAGGGCATAGACGCCGCGAGGAGGACCGTTACCGCCTGCCGGGAGCTCGGCGTAGAGTACCTTACCCTCTATACTTTCTCAAAAGAAAACTGGAATCGCCCGCGCCTCGAAGTTGAAGTGCTCATGGGGTTACTGGAGAAGCATATCCGCATCGAAGGTGAGGATATGATGAAGAATAATATCCGTTTCAGCGCCATAGGGAATATCGCTGAACTCTCCAGGGGTGTGAGGACTGCGATAGACGAAGTGACCGAGATGACGAGCTCCAACGACGGTATGCTCTTGCAGCTTGCTCTCAGTTACAGCGGCAGGGACGAGATAGTCCACGCCGCCAAGAAGGCCGCAAGGCTTGCTCAAGAGGGCAAGCTCGACCCGGAGAGCTTAACGGAAGAGACTTTCCAGAGCTTCCTCTATACCGCAGGCGTTCCCGACCCGGACCTTCTTATCAGGACTAGCGGCGAGTGCAGGATATCGAACTTTCTCTTATGGCAGCTCGCCTATACGGAGATATATATAACCGACGTTCTCTGGCCGGACTTTACCAGAGACCACCTCATCGAAGCCTTCGAAGATTATAAGAAGAGGGAGAGAAGGTACGGCCTTACCGGCGATCAGGGGCTAAAGCCTGCGGCGCTCTAAGTGCTCCCGGGCCGCGTTTCGCACGGCCTTTTTTTATTTTGACGCCCTACGGGCAAGTATCCCGATTATACCGGGCACATTAGGAGAATGGTTCTGAAGAGGGTATTAAGCGCTATAATTCTCATCCCGGCGGTACTGGTAATAGTCCTCTATTTTCCGGTTCTCTGGTTTGCCGCAGTAACGTCTGTCGTAACCTTCCTCGCGCTAAGAGAGTACAACGGCTTCGTCTTGAAGGAGGAGGGCTTATGGCCCGGTCTTCTCTGGATACTGCCGGGCGCTCTCCTGCCATTATTATTCCATCTCTTCGGAAAGATATATCTCGCTCCGTTCCTCGTCGCCGTCACCGTCCTCTTCTTCTGTGTAAGGTGTTTTTCGTTTAAGGGGCCGGAGGGGGCCACGCGTGAGATTGGGCTTAGGGTATTCGGCTTTCTTTACGTGGGGCTCCTATTCTCGCACTTCGTTCTAGTTAGAGAACTTAGCGGCGGCCAGTGGTGGATTCTCTTTGCCTTCGTCGTCGTATGGCTAAACGATACATTCGCCTACTACGGCGGCAGGAGCTTAGGAAAAAGGAAGCTCGCCCCGATGATAAGCCCCGGGAAGACCATCGAGGGGGCTATATGCGGCCTTATCGGCGGCACGCTCGGGGCGTTACTATACGTCTGGGGCTTTAAGATGGGCATAGGTGTTGCATCTGTTATCGGCATCGCGTTCGTAGCCGGAGTAGCCGGGATTCTCGGCGACCTCGCCGAGTCTATACTCAAGCGCGACGCCGACGTTAAGGACTCCGGAAGTCTCATTCCTGGGCACGGGGGGCTCCTTGACAGGGTTGACAGTATGCTCTTCGCCGTGCCTGTGGTATACTATTATCTTCTGTACGCTGACGTATGTAGTCTAAGCTGACTAGTCTTTTATTAAGCCGGGCGTTAAAGATCCGGCGCTACACCCCGTGCGAGGTCGTTTTTGAAGGGTATCTCCATATTAGGCTCCACCGGCTCCATTGGGGTTAATACACTGAATGTAATAAGGCTTCACCCGGATAGGTTTCGGGTCGTTAGCCTCGCTGCCGGGTCGAACCTCTCTCTCCTCACGGAGCAAGTAGAGGAGTTTAAACCCGAGTACGTCTCGCTTACTTCGGTTGATGATGTAAGTAAGCTTAAAGGGCTTCTTCCTACAGGGGTGGGTCACGGCGTTGAGGGGGCCTCTATAGCTGCTTCAATGGACGGAGTGGACCTTACGGTATCGGCGATATCCGGCGCTGCGGGGCTTATGCCGACGCTCGCGGCAGTTAAGGCCGGTAAGGAGATAGCGCTCGCCAATAAAGAAACACTCGTCATGGCGGGCGAGGTAGTGATGGCCGAGGCCGCCAGGCAAGGCGTGAGAATACTTCCGGTCGACAGCGAGCACAGCGCGGTCTTTCAGTCCATTACGGGGCACAGGCCGGAAGATATAAAACGCATAATACTTACCGCTTCGGGAGGGCCGTTTAGAGAAAGGCCGGTAGAGGAGTTCGATACAATTACTCCTTCGGAGGCGCTTAACCACCCGAACTGGGATATGGGTAAAAAGATCACCATAGACTCGGCCACACTCCTTAATAAGGGGTTGGAGGTTATAGAGGCCCGCTGGCTATTCGGCCTTACGCCTGAGAAGATAAGCGTCTCGGTGCACCCGCAGAGCATAGTGCACTCGATGGTGGAGTATATAGACGGCTCGATGATGGCGCAGATGGGAAGCCCTGACATGAGGGGGCCGATTGCGTATGCGCTCGCATACCCCGAGAGGGTGGAGTCGGGCGCGCCCACTCTCGACCTGACGCGAGCTTCGCTTGAGTTCTTTGAGCCAGACACGGTAAAATTTCCGTGCCTTGCGCTCTCATACGACGCGCTTAAGGAGGGTGGAACGATGCCGGCGGTGCTTAACGCGGCTGACGAAGTGGCGGTCGACGCTTTCCTCGGCGGACGTATTCCATTTACCGGTATCCCGGCCCTTATAGAAGGCGTTATGGACGCCCATGATAATCACCGGCAACCCTCGCTGGAGGATGTGCTAGCCGCCGACGCGTGGGCGAGGCGTGCTGCCTCGGAGGCCGTGGGGGGCTAATTACTGACACTAACTGCGGGGCCGTATAGAGCCGCGCCAGAGACTAAAGGTTATGACGACAATAATTACATTTATTATAGTTTTGGGTGTTTTGATCTTCATTCACGAGCTCGGGCACTTCGCCGTTGCCAAGTGGGCCGGCGTCGGCGTTGAGAAATTCTCTCTCGGCTTCGGCCCGAAGTTATTTGGCTTTACGAGGGGAGAGACGGAGTATAAGGTCTCGCTTCTTCCGCTTGGCGGCTTCGTGAAGATGACCGGCGAGGGGATGGATGAAGAAGTTTCGGATGACGACCGCGAGAAGTCCTTTACGCATAAGCCGCTATCAAAGAGGGTTGCCATCGTTGCGGCCGGGCCGATAATGAACCTCGTGCTCGCAGTCGTCCTCCTTCCTATCACATACATGATAGGGGTAAATGTCCCGGCCTTCCTTGAGAGGGCTCCCGAGGTGGGTATTGTTATCCCGGGCGAGGCCGGGGATAACGCCGGTCTAAAGAGCGGGGATATAATAACGGAGATAAACGGCGACCCGGTAGAAGACTGGGAAGCCCTGGTGATGAAGATAGCGCTTAGCCCCGAGAGAGAATTAAAGATGAAGATTAACCGGGGCGGCGAGATGCTCGATAAGGCCCTTACCCCCGAGCCATCGAAGAGCGGTGCCGGCATCGGCGGCTTCTTCCCGTATATAGTCCCAAGTGTCGGTTCTCTCCACAAGGGTTACCCGGCCGAGGCCGCAGGCATTCAGGCGGGCGACACAATCGTTAAGATAGGCGACCGCTCCATTACCGACTGGACTGAGCTTGAGGATTCCGTTAAAAAGAGCGAGGGCAAAACGCTCCGCTTTGTAGTTGACAGGGATGGATCTCGCCTGAGCTTCGATATAGCTCCCAAGCTTAACGAAGAGGCGGGTGTATACCTTATAGGCATAACTCGCGCCTCGGATATGGTCTTTAAGCGCTACGGCTTCTTTTCGTCCATTACTCATGGAGTAAGTAAGGCCGGAGAGATGAGTTCTTTGCTCTTTACCACACTAAAGGGGCTTGTAGTTGGCGACTATTCGCTAAAAACTCTCGGCGGGCCGATAATGATAGCCAAGGTCGTAGGGCAGGCCGCAGAGAACGGTTTCTCCGAACTCCTTACATTCGTTGCCTTCCTGAGCCTCCAGCTAGGTATAATAAACTTATTTCCTATCCCTGTTCTCGACGGAGGGCATCTCTTCTTCTTCGGTCTCGAAGGGATAACCAGAAGGCAGCTTAACGAACGCTTCATCGCCATGACTCAGCAGGTGGGGCTCGTGCTCCTTTTGCTCCTCATGGTAGTCGTAACGTGGAATGATATTATGCGCCTCGAATTCGTCGACAAGCTCACCAAAATCATCGGTTTTTAGGTGTGAAACTCCTTTCGGTAGATACCTCTTCGTCATCCGGCTCGATTGCCATTGTAAGTGACGGACGCCTCGTCTCGCTCTGGAGCTCCGGCGACGTAGGGCGTCACGCCGAGTGGCTTTTACCCTCCATAGACGCCCTCCTTAAGAGCGTTGGCATGACGGTTAATGATATAGACCGCTTCGCCGTTGCTACGGGCCCCGGCTCCTTTACCGGCTTGCGTATCGGGGTTAGTGTTATTAAGGGGCTCGCCTGGGCCCTTGGTAAGCCCGTAACAGGGGTTTCGACACTTAGGGCCCTGGCGCTAAACTTAAGGTACTCAGCCATGCCCGTCGTCCCAATCCTCGACGCGAGAAAGAAAGAAGTCTACGCAGCGCTCTATAAGTCTACCGGCGCTGAGATGGAAGCGGTTATAAACGACGCGGCCTTTTCTCCGGCTCTACTTATCGAGCAAGTAAGCGGTTTATTAGCCGAAGGGGTCGAGCCCGTCTTCTTAGGCGAGGGTTTAAGGGTTTACGGCGAGCTTCTAAGGGAAGCTTTCCCCGGTGCTCTTATCGCCCCGGAGTCGGAGTGGCAGGTGCGCGCCTCTAATATAGCGGAACTAGCCCTCCCGGACGTTGAAGGCACAGTAGACGCCGCTTTACTCGTCCCTCTATACAGGAGGAAGTCCGAGGCCGAGTTCAAGCTCTGCTCTTCCAAGTAGCCCCCCCTCCATGCAAAAGTTCAGGAACAGCCCTATCCTTAATATAAAACACCCTTTGCCTGAAAAATAATTGACTTACCTGCGGTAATCTTCTAAATTAAAATATCCAGTAGAAACCAAGGTATAGAGTTCTGGTTCGGGCTTATTAAGGCTCCTTTGCGTATTGTTTAAGTATTGACGCTTCTTTGGAGCGCCTTGACAAGGGACCGGTGGCAGAGTATAATTTTAATATATTTTAATCTAGCAGGAAGTAGAATTTTAATACCACCCGGTTATAAATATTATCTGTTATTATAGAGAGTATAGATTATTAATCCCTAAATACACTACATTAAGGAGGCCTTTTTATGGAAACTGCTAAAAGGGAGCTCGTGGAACGACTCAGCAAGGAAAATGAAACTCTAAGGGATGCCTACGAGGTTCATCACGGCTACGAGAAGCGCATTGCCAAGATGGAGAAGAAGAGGGCACTCAGCGAACTCGAAAAAATCGAAAAGAAAGAGCTTAAAGTCCTTAAACTCGCCAAAAAAGATGAAATAGAGGGGATACTAGCGGAGCTCCACGAAAGCGGCCCCGCCGGTACCTCCTGACCAGAGTATCTCTTATATAACCTTATAACTACAAGGATTTAGATGAGAAGTGATAGAATCAAGAAGGGCCTTGAGAGGACCCCTCACAGGGCTCTTATGTACGCCACCGGAATACCTCCGAGTGAGATGAAGAAGCCGTTTATCGGTGTTGCCACGAGCTTTACCGACCTGATACCCGGTCACGTCGGCATGCGCGACCTTGAGCGTTATATCGAAAAGGGCGTGCACGCCGGAGGCGGTTATCCGCTCTTCTTCGGCCTTCCGGGGCTCTGCGACGGAATAGCAATGGGCCATATGGGCATGCACTATTCCCTTCCCTCAAGGGACCTTATCGCCGATATGGTCGAAAGTGTCGCCCACGGTCACGCCTTCGACGGCATAGTCTTTCTTACCAATTGCGACAAGATCACCCCCGGTATGCTAATGGCCGCCGCCAGGCTAAACATCCCGTCGATATTCGTTACCGCAGGCCCCATGATGAGCGGACGCTACAGGGGAGAAAAGCTCTCGTTTATAAGGAATACCTTTGAGGCGATGGGACGTTTTAAGGCTGGCGAGATAGACCAGAAGGAGCTCTCCGCCTGCGAGATGAGCGCTTGCCCCGGAGCGGGTAGCTGTCAGGGGCTCTATACGGCCAATACTATGAACTGCCTTACCGAGACGATGGGCATGAGTCTGCCGCTCTGCGGGACTTCTCCGGCGCAGATGGCCGAGAAGAGGAGAATTGCCTTTGCGAGTGGCGAGCGCATAGTCGAACTCGTTAAAAAAGACGTAACACCGCGTAAGATTATGAATAAGAATGCTTTTGAGAATGCCATAAGGGTGGATCTCGCCCTTGGCGGATCATCAAATACGGTTCTACACCTCCTGGCTATCGCTCATGAGGCGGGCGTAAAGCTCCCGCTTGAGACATTCGATGAGCTAAGTAAGGATACGCCGCATATAGCCTCTCTTGAGCCGGTCGGAAAGTATTACCTGGAAGACCTCCACTGGGGCGGCGGCATACCGGCAGTACTATCGAGGCTTGCCGGTAAGATAAAAGACAACCCGACCGTATCGGGGAAGAGAATAAAGACGATCATAAAAGAAGTGGATTATATAGACGAGAATGTCTTGAGGCCCGTAACCGACCCGTACCACAAGGAGGGCGGCATAGCGATCCTTAAGGGTAATATCGCTCCTTTCGGCGCTGTCGTGAAGCAGTCCGGTGTGAGTGATAATATGATGCGATTTACCGGAAAGGCGCGCTGCTTTGACTCTGAAGAGCTGGCCATGAAGGCGATAATGGCCAACGTCATAAAGGCCGGCGACATGGTAGTTATACGTTACGAAGGGCCGAAGGGCGGCCCCGGCATGCGTGAGATGCTCGCTCCTACGGCGGCGATCATGGGTCTAGGACTCGGAGAGAAGGTCGCGCTCATCACCGACGGTCGCTTCTCCGGAGGGACCAGGGGGCCGTGCATAGGACACATCTCGCCGGAGGCGATGGAGGGCGGCCCGATAGCCCTTGTTCGCGACGGTGATAAGATAGAGCTTAACATTCCGGATAGAAGCCTTACCCTTATGGTAGACGAGGAAGAGTTAGCGAAGAGGAAGGC
>JAJCZG010000006.1 GCA_029262475.1 Deltaproteobacteria bacterium | reverse complement strand
CCGGTACGGCGTTTGGCGTCTATCGCCACGACTATGCACTGGCTCCCGAACCTCTTTGAGGCGCGCCTTACGAACTCCGGGTCTTTAACGGCCCCTGTATTAATAGATACCTTATCGGCTCCGGCTCTGAGGAGCGTCCTTATATCGTCTATGGTATTTATGCCGCCGCCGACGGTTAGCGGCATGAAACACTCGGCTGCGGTCCGCTCTACGACGTCGATAAAGGTCTTCCTACCCTCGTGCGAGGCGGTAATATCGAGGAAGACGAGCTCGTCGGCACCCTGCGCCTCATAAGCGATGGCGCACTCCACCGGGTCTCCGGCGTCTCTAAGCTCGACGAAGCTAACGCCCTTCACCACGCGCCCTTCCTTTACGTCAAGGCACGGAATTATACGTTTAGTAAGCATCTCTTTCTCTTCTTACCTCGCCTCACTGATGGCGTCTTTAAGGTCAATGGAGCCCGAGTAGAGGGCTTTGCCGACGATTATCCCCTCAAGCCTTACGCCCCTCCCGAGCTCGGCCTTTTTAAATTCCTTAACGTCGTCGATAGTGCTCATACCTCCGGATGCGATAACAGGGATTTTTACGGCTTCGGCGAGGTTCATAGTCGCACCGACATTCGGGCCGGTAAGCATTCCGTCCCGTGAGATATCCGTATAAATGATGCAGGCGACCCCTGCGTCTTCGAAGGCTTTGGCGAGCTCGGTTGCGGTTACGTCGGTAACATTCACCCAGCCCTTGGTGGCGACCTTCCCGTCCTTTGCGTCTATACCAACAGCTATTCGCCCCGGATGCTCTCCGGCGAGTGCCTTAACGAACTCCGGGTCTTCGTGAGCAATGGTGCCGAGTATTATGCGCTTAACCTCGGGGTAAGCTAAATACTTCTCTGCTGTAGCGCGGTCGCGTATGCCGCCGCCTATCTCTATCGGAATATTTACGGCACTTATTATCTCTTTAATGGCAGAGAGGTTCGCCGGCTCGCCGCCTATCGCGCCGTCCAGGTCAACGACGTGGATAAGCCCCGCTCCACCTGCTTCCCATCTCCCGGCTACCTCAGCCGGGGGTTCGGTGTAGACGGTGTCGTCGTCCATCCTGCCCTGCTTTAAACGTACGCAGCTTCCGCCCTTAAGATCAATCGCCGGAATAATTATCATTTTTCTAACTCCTTAATGCTGTAAAATTCTTCAGTAACTTAAGCCCCGCGCGCTGGCTCTTCTCGGGGTGGAACTGGCAGGCCATGACGTTACCGGTCTCTACCGAGCTTGTAAAATTCACCCCGTAGTCGGATGTCGTGAGCGTAACGCCCATATCGGTAGGGGCTCCGTAGTAGGAGTGGACAAAGTAAAAGTACTCGCCGTCCGGGATACCCTTAAGGAGTAGCGAATCCTTCTCTTTCTTTATCGAATTCCAGCCCATATGAGGCACCTTGAACTCGGAGTGACCCGTGTGGTGCGGTGCCGGGAAACGCACTACCTGCCCCTTTACGAGCCCGAGCCCCTTATGTACGCCGTCCTCCAGGCTCTCATCGAAGAGGAGCTGAAGACCAAGGCAAATCCCAAGGAAAGGTTTGCCGCTCTCTACGGCCCTCTTTATGGGCTCGACGAGGCCGTACTCTTCAAGGTGTCCCATGCAGTCCTTAAAGGCCCCGACTCCAGGGAGCACCACGTGGCTCGCGTCGGCAATTACACCGGCGTCTCGGGTTATTTGCGCATCGGAACCCAACCGCTCAAATGCCTTCTCGACACTTCTAAGATTTCCCATATCATAATCTATTATGGCTATCATCAATTGGCCTTTAGTAAACCGTAAGCAAGGTTTCAGTGGAATAAAGCAAGCCTTATTCCAATATTATCGTAAATAATGGAATAGGAGAGAAGTTATTCCATTTTAATGGACTATAGTGAAATAGACATTGAAGCGACTTCTCTATATAACTATCGCCGCGTGGACCCAACGTCTCGAAATTACCGGCTCTTCGCTGCGCGTATCAAGAGCACACTTGTGTGTTTAGAGCTTGCCCTTGGTGCTCATGACACCCTTTATGCGAGGGTCTTTCGTGACGGCCACCTTTAACGCGCGTCCGAGGGCCTTAAAAACCGCCTCTGTGGAGTGGTGGATGTCACGGCCATAATGGAGGTGAATATGTAAGTCAATCCCGGCGGAATTTACGAATGCCTGCATGAACTCCTGCGTAAGGGCCGGGTCGAAGACCTCCTTTACCATCTTTGCGGCTACTACCGGAAATTTAACCCTGTAATTCAGGTACGGTCTATCTCCAAGGTCAAGGTAAACGCTTGCGAGCGCGTCCATCATCGGAACGTCGGCGGCCCCGTATCTGGTAATACCGGCCTTCTCCTTAAGCGCCTTCTTTACCGCCTCGCCGAGTGCCAGGCCCACATCCTCAACCGTATGGTGAAAGTCTATCTCTATATCACCCCTTGCCTTTAGCTTCAAGTCGAAGATGCCGTGTTTTGCGAATAGGTCCAACATGTGGTCGAAGAAAGGGATCAAGGTATCGACCTTCCTCTCGCCCGTGCCGTCGAGGTTTAGCTCAAGCGTAATATCAGTCTCCGACGTCTTTCTCTTTACCGTGGCTTTTCTTGCCATCCGAGCCTCCGTTATCTTCTTTTCTTGCCAGTACCTTTGGAAGCGCCTAGCCTTATGGCGGCGCTCCGGCCGTGGCCGTAGAGCCCCTCGATATCCGCAAACCTCTTCACGCTCCCGGCAAGCTTACCGAAACCCTCTTCGGTAAAGGATATTATACTGGTGCGTTTTATAAAGTCGTATACTCCGAGCGGTGAGGAGAAGCGCGCAGTGCCTCCGGTCGGAAGCGTGTGGTTCGGCCCGGCGAGGTAGTCGCCTATCGCCTCGGGTGTGTTCTTACCCATAAATATCGCCCCGGCGTTGGTAATGAGCGGCACTAAATTCTCCGGGGCTTCCACGAAGAGCTCAAGGTGTTCCGGAGCAATCAGATTCGATATAGACGCCGCTTCAGTAAGGTTCTTTGTAACTATTATAGCGCCGTAACGTTCTATGGATGCGCTTGCGATACCCCGCCTCTTAAACCCTTCCAGCTGTTTACTGACTTCGCTTGATACGGCTTTAGCCATCTTGCTTGAGGTAGTTATGAGGACGCATGAGGCGAGTTCGTCGTGCTCGGCCTGACCGAGCAGGTCGGCGGCTATCCACGCGGGGTCTCCGGTGCCGTCGTTTATGACGAGTATCTCACTCGGGCCGGCGATCATGTCTATATCCACGGTGCCGAAGACTAGCCTCTTGGCCGTTGCGACGTAGATATTGCCCGGGCCGACAATTTTATCGACCTTCGGGACGGCCCTGGTGCCGTAAGCGAGAGCCGCTACGGATTGCGCCCCTCCAACGCGGTATACGGCCTTTACGCCAGCTACCTTTGCAGCGGCAAGCACATATGGGTCTACACCTTTAGCGCCGCCCGGCGGCGTCACCATATAAATCTCTTTTACACCGGCCACGCTCGCCGGTACGGCGTTCATTAGAACCGTCGAAGGGTAAGATGCCTTCCCTCCGGGCACGTAGATGCCAACGCGTTCTATGGGTGTTACCTTTTGGCCAAGGAGCGTGCCGTCACCGTCGCTATAGGTCCACGACTCCTGCACCTGGCGCTCGTGGAAGTCGCGTATCCTCTCTGCGGCTAGCTCTAATAGCTCCAGGTCTTTCTTCGGAATAGACTCAACAGCGGCTTTAATTTCACTCGCCTTTACCTTTAGTGCGCGTGCTGAAAGCTTTACCTTGTCAAACTTCTCGCCGTATTCTATAAGGGCGGAGTCACCCCTCGTACGTACTTCGGAGATAATTGCCTTTACGTCGCCCTCGACAGCGGAGGTATCCATCTCTCCCCTGCCTGTGATGACGGAGAATACCTCGTCGCACCGTTTTGTTCCGTATCTGTAGATATTCATAATCGCTCTATTTTATAAGATAGTAAAGTTTCTTTCAAGGATTTATCAAGCACACCAGTGTGCCCTTATTCGCTGAGCGCGCTCCTAAAGATAAGCTTTGAGATTCGCCGCGTAGACCCGCATCAGATGAGTACTGGCCCTTCGTGGCTCGAATTAAGACCATACTGCATGGGAATTCTAATATGAAGCTCTTCGTTAGCATAGCGACCGCCGCGTAGCTACAACGTTCGCAAACCACCGGCTCTTCGCTGCGCGTATTTAAATCATTGGGAATTCTAATATAAAGCTCTTCGTTAGCATCAACAACCGCCGCGTAGACACAACACGCAAACCACCGGCTCTTCGCTGCGCGTATTTAAATCATACTGTGTATGGTTAGACGTTGAAGCGGAAGTGCATTATGTCACCGTCGATAACGACATATTCCTTGCCCTCGACGCGAAGCAGGCCCTTCTCCTTGCAAGCTGCCTCGGAGCCGCATGCAATAAAGTCGTCGTAGGCCATTACCTCGGCGCGTATGAAGCCTCGTTCAAAGTCGGTATGTATTACCCCCGCAGCCTGAGGGGCTTTTGAGCCTTTTACAAGCGTCCATGCGCGGACTTCCTTTTCTCCGGCGGTAAAGTATGTTATTAGGCCGAGGAGGTCGTATGCGGTATGGACGAGCTTATCGAGCCCGGCCTCTTCCACTCCAAGGTCTTCTAAAAATTCTCTTCTCTCTTCGTCGGGGAGTTCGGCAACTTCCGCTTCGATCTTTCCACAGATTATGACGAAGCCAGCGCCTTCGCTCGCGGCCCTCTCACTAACGAGATTCGATGCCGGGGTGCCGCTCCGGAGGTCCTCCTCGCCTACATTGGCAACGTAAACCAAAGGCTTTGCGGTAAGGAGGTTTAACTCCTTAAATGCCGGGTCTTCTTTCGTTTCATCGGGGAGAGACCTCACCGATGAGCCGTCCTCGAGCGCTTTTTTTGCTGCCTCATAAATAGCGTAAGCGTGGACGGCCTCCTTATCTCCGGATTTCTTAAGTTTTTCAGTCCTTGTGAGCTTTCTTGAGACGACATCAAGATCAGCGAGCATAAGCTCTGTTTCGATAGTGTCGATGTCGTCTAACGGGTCAATTTTACCGTCAACGTGAATCACATCCGGGTCGTCGAAGCAGCGAACTACATGGGCGAGGGTATCAACACTCCTGATGTGCCCGAGGAACTGATTACCGAGACCTTCACCCTTGCTAGCGCCCCTCACGAGCCCGGCAATATCGACGAACTCAACGGCTGTCGGTAGTTCGCGCTGAGGCTTAACCAGCTCTGAGATCTTATATAGGCGTTTATCCCGGAGCGGGACCATACCGACATTCGGATCGATGGTACAAAAGGGGTAGTTAGATGCCTCGGCCCCCTTGCTCGTCATCGCGTTAAAGATAGTGGATTTACCTACATTCGGTAGCCCTACTATGCCGCAGTTAAAACCCATGACTTAAATATTCCTTCGTTTAATATAGCGTAGAATTTAAAAAAGCCGGGGCGGATAAAAATAACCGCCCCGGCTCTGTAGTAACGTCCTTAATATAAAACTAGATGAGTATCGGTGCTATAACCAGCGATACGATACTCATAAGTTTTATTAGGATATTCATAGCCGGACCGGAGGTATCCTTAAACGGATCCCCAACCGTGTCGCCTACGACGGCGGCATGGTGGGCGTCCGAGTTCTTTCCTCCGTTATGGCCCTGCTCGATATGTTTTTTAGCATTATCCCACGCGCCACCGGCATTCGCCATGAAGAGCGCAAGGAGCACACCGGTTACCGTTGCTCCGGCGAGCATTCCGCCGAGCGCCGTAGGTCCGAAGATGAAGCCTACCAGGACCGGTGAGGCAACTGCCACTACACCGGGGGCGATCATCTCTCTCAGGGCCGCTGTAGTCGAAATGTCTATGCACTTCGCCACATCCGGCTTAACGCCCTTCTTTCCTTCAAGGAGGCCCGGTATTTCTTTAAACTGCCTTCTGATCTCGGTGACCATCTTAAAGGCCGCCTTACCGACGCTGGTCATCGTGAGCGCGCCGATGAAGAAGGGAAGTATTCCGCCAATAAAGAGACCTATAACGACGGTCGGGTCTGTAAGTATTATCTCAAAGGGCCTGCCCATTTGGTTTGATATTGCCTGAGCAAAGGCCGAGAACATGGCGAGTGCGGTAAGTGCGGCCGAGCCAATGGCAAAACCCTTGCCTATGGCTGCCGTTGTGTTACCGAGTGCGTCGAGGTTATCGGTGATAGCCCTTACGTCCTTACCAAGTCCGCTCATCTCGGATATACCGCCTGCGTTATCGGCGATAGGCCCGTAGGCGTCAACACTCATGATGATACCGGTAGTCGCTAGCATTCCAACAGAGGCGATGCCGATACCGTAGATGCCAGCGAAGTGGTTGGATACGAATATCGCTATACAGATTGCTATGACCGGGAGCGCACAGCTCTCAAGGCCTACAGCAAGTCCGGTGATTATATTGGTTGCCGCGCCCGTCTCACTAGCGTCGGCTATCCTTCTAATCGGTCCAGCCGCTGTATAATGTTCGGTAATAAGACCAATCGCTATTCCGCTAAGACACCCAATGAGGACGGCCCAGTAGACGCCGATGGAAATACCGTTAAGTATCACAGTAAAGAAGGCGAATATCAGGAAGAGACCCGCAGCGATAAATGTCGAATACCTGAGTGCTGCTGCCGGGTCGCGGTGCTGGAGTATCTTCATCGCTCCTATACCGATTACCGAGGCAATAAGGCCTACCATCGACAGCAGTATCGGAAGACCCATGAGTGAAGCGGTACTTCCGAGCATTGCGACCTTTGAACCGACTAGCGCAGTAGCGCCAATGGCAATGGAAGCAATCATGGAACCGGCGTAGGACTCGAATATATCCGCTCCAAGGCCGGCTACGTCGCCGACGTTGTCGCCGACGTTATCGGCAATAACTCCCGGGTTTCTCGGATCGTCTTCCGGGATACCGGCTTCGACCTTACCAACGAGGTCGCTACCGACATCGGCGGTCTTGGTGTAGATTCCGCCGCCGACCCTGGCGAAGAGGGCTATAGTTGAAGCGCCCATCGCAAAGCCGTTTATTACGGCAGCCGTATCCGGCTTACCGTAGACTATAAAGAGAGCGCCAACGCCGAGGAGCCCGAGGCTCGCTACGGCAAGGCCCATTACAGAGCCTCCGAAGAACGCTACGGAGAGTGCCTGTGCGGGACTCGGCTTATTAGCTCTTGCGGCCTCAGCCGTTCTGGTGTTGGCCCTGGTTGCGGCCTTCATGCCGATGAAACCGGCGAGCATCGAGAGTATCGCTCCGATGACATACGCAATGGCTGTATTGAAGCCTATGAATATCGCCAGAAGTATTGCGATAAAGATAACAAATAAAACAAGAATCTTGTACTGCCTCTTCAGATATACCATTGCGCCATCGTGAATAAGCGCCGCAATCTCCTTCATCTTTTTGTTGCCTTCCGGCTGTCTGACGATGAAGAGATAGATCAGAAGAGCTAGTATCAAGCCGGCGATAGCAAGTATCGGCGACAGGCTCGTAAGTATCCCCATAAAAGTAGAACTCCTTTCGTTATTATAATTCTATACTAGAATGACTTAATTCGTTGCGTGCCCTAAGGCCGGACAAGAACGGGTTGTTTTAAATAGCATTATATTTATTCATGGCGTAGTCGGGCCCTTCTTTAATAAAAGAAAGCACCGCTTCACTACCCTGGTGAAGCATCTCTTCCAGGCCGTCCTGCTCGGCCTTTGAAAACGGACTAAGCACGTAATCGGAGAGCTCCTTCCAGTCCGGAGCGCCGATGCCCATCCTTAAGCGCGAAAAGTCCTTGGTGCCGACAAGCTCTATCGTAGAGGCCAACCCCTTCTGTCCTCCGCTCCCCCCCTTCTTCCTGATCCTTATCCTGCCGTGAGGGAGTTCGCAGTCGTCGCAGATAATGAGCAGCTTTGAAATCTCTATATCAAAGCCTTTCATAAGTGCCCTTACCGCAGTGCCGCTCAGGTTCATATAGGTATCCGGCTTCGCCAGAACCACCTCTTCACCGTCTATCCGTCCCCTCCCCCAGGTGGAGCTAAAACCCTTTTTTGAGGATTTGATCGAGTAAGCCTCAGCGAGACGGTCTATCAGCATAAAGCCGATATTGTGTCTCGTCCTGGCGTACTCAGCGCCCGGGTTTCCAAGGCCGACTATAAGATACAATCGGAAAAACCCTCCGTAATTATAATAAATCGTTCAAAAAAAGAAGCTCCGGGGCCTGTCTTATTCAGGGGTTCCCTCGGTTGCTTCACCTTCTGCTTCGCCCTCGCCTTCGACCTCTTCCTCTGGCTCGACCTCTACCGCCGGTAAGGAGACGGAGACGACCGGAAGTTCAGCGTCGTCACTGGCTTCAATGTTTTCAGGGAGAGAGATATCACTAACGTGAAGCGTCTCTCCAAGCTCTAGATCGGAGATGTCGATATCAATACTCTGCGGGATATCCGTAGGCAGACATAAAAGATGTATATCCCTCATCTCCTGATGTACCTTTCCGCCTGCGTCGACACCCTTTGGCTTTCCGAGGAGGTGTAGAGGCACCGAGACTACGATCTTCTGATCGAGGCTTACCTCCATCAGGTCAACATGTAGTATCGCATCGTTAACAGGGTCGCGTAGCACTTCCTTGAACATCACAGACCTGCTGCCGTCTACGCCTTCTATCTTGAGGTTCAAAAGGAGACTTCCGCCGTCGCTCTTATGTATCAGCTTAAGCATCTCTCTGCTGCTAAGGGCTACGTTTACATTCTCGTCAATCTTCGGGCCGTAGAGAACCGCCGGTATAGACCCGAGGCTTCTGAGCCTCCTGGCGGGAGACTTGCCGGTTCCCTCCCGTTGGGTGGCGTTTAGATCTAGTACATCCATATCGTTCTTCCTCCGTTTCATTTATAACGGCTGGCACCTGAGCGGCCCTGCCGGAAAGATTTTTGAAAAATATTATCCCTTGTCAAACCCGCTTAAACCGGTCAGACAAAGAGTGAACTTACGGACTCCCCGTAGTGTATCCTCTTTATGGCCTCACCGATAAGATTGGCCGTTGAGAGCACTTTAATCTTATCCGAGTGCTTACCCTCAGGGAGAGGTATCGTATCGGTAATAGCAAGCTCCTTTATTTCGGAGTCGTTTATTCTCTCTATCGCCGGCCCCGAGAGGACGCCGTGGGTACAGCACGCATATACCTCTTTTGCGCCGAATTTCTTCAGCGCTCCGGCGGACTGGGTTATCGTGCCGGCGGTATCTATCATATCGTCCAGGAGTATTGCCGTCTTCCCGTCTATCTCACCGATTACATTCATTACCTCTGAAATATTGGCAGCCGGGCGGCGTTTATCGACTATGGCAAGGCTTGCACCGAGGCGTTTTGCGAATGCTCTCGCCCTCTCCACACCTCCGGCATCAGGGGAGACGACGACCAGGTCTTCGAACTCTTTACCGTTGATATAGTCCAGGAGTACGGGAGTGGCGTAGAGATTATCGACAGGAATGTTAAAGAAACCCTGAATCTGACCGGCGTGCAGGTCGAGGCAGAGCACGCGAGTTGCCCCGGCCACTGCTATAAGATCCGCAACGAGCTTCGCAGTTATAGGGGTTCTTGGGGCAACCTTCCTGTCCTGACGTGAATAGCCGTAATACGGAATGACGGCGGTTATGGAGACGGCAGAGGCCCTCTTAAGGGCGTCGAGCATGATAAGGAGTTCCATAAGATTATTATTGCCGGGGGAGCAGGTGGACTGGACTACGTATATCTCAAGCCCCCTGACACTCTCCTTGATATCAACGAATATCTCGCCGTCGCTAAAACTCTTTACCTCAGACTTGCCGAGGCTTATTCCAAGGGAATCACAGATGCCTTTTACAAGTAACGGGTTAGAGTTTCCCGCAAAAACCCTTATCTTATTCAACATAAAGTAACTCCGAAAGAATCTATTGTAAGATCAGTGGGATGCCCTCTCAGAGGGTTAGGCCCGCTTAAAAACAAATTTACGTCCACTGCTGCGCAAGCATTGGTTGGGGCGGGAGGATTCGAACCTCCGATAACAGGGATCAAAACCCTGTGCCTTGCCGCTTGGCGACGCCCCATCTAAGGGAGGCCTCGCGCAGTGGGGCCGTCCAAGTAAAAATTATCACAGTCGATGGGCTTTAAAATGAATCTGAAAAGGCCAGACTAAGAATCAACAAAACAGTAGAAGGCTATAACCCGCTTGCTGCGCAGGCCAGCCACCTATCCGGCAGTACCTTTCTAATCTTAGCTAATGCCTCACCGGCGTCCTGCGGTGAGTTGAAGACACCGAAGACCGTGGGCCCGCTCCCGCTCATGAGCGCCCCGTGGGCGCCGCTGTCCATAAGCAGTTTTTTTATCTCGTCTATCTCACCGTGGCTCTTTGCTACAGCGGCCTCAAGGTCATTTGAAATGATATCCTTCAAGGTCACCGGCGGGCCGCTGGTATAGTTAGAATAGATTAGAATATTATCTTCGTTGATTTTTGTCAAGTCTAAATTGGAATAGGCCCAGGATGCGGATACCTCGAAGCCCGGGTTTATGAGGACATAGCTGTAGGGAGGGATCATCGTCCTCTCCAGTTTTTCACCCCGCCCGCTTGCAAAAGCCGGACCCTTCAAGAGGAAAAACGGAACGTCGGATCCGAGTTCGAGGGCAAGCTTTGATAGCGCCTCCGGGGTAAGGAGGGGTTCGCCGTAAAGGGTGTTTAAGGCAAAGAGTACGCTTCCGGCATTTGAACTGCCGCCTCCGAGCCCTGCTCCTACGGGAATATTTTTTTCTATATCGATATGGATTCGCTTCTTAAGCCCCGCCTCCTCCATGAACCTCTCCGCCGCAGCAAAGGCCAGGTTCCCTGAGTCGGTCGGTATTCCGGGGATATCCACCGTGACGGTTACGCCTTCACCGTCCTCTACTTTAAGGCGTATCGAGTCAAAGAGGGAGATGGGCTGCATGAGAGAGAGGATATTATGGTATCCGTCCTCGCGTCTGCCTGCGACCTTAAGAAAGAGGTTTATCTTGGCGGGAGAGTAGATTTCCAGGTCCATAGGTCAGAACCGCCGCCTATAATACGAAGAGAAGAATGTTAAAGAGTATGACGATGCCTATCAGCACGACGAGGGCGTAGTGCTGGAGCTGCCCCGTCTGGAGACGCCTTATGATCTTGCCCAGACCCATTACTACGGAGGCGACGCCGTTTACGGCCCCGTCAATTATCTTTACGTCGAAGACAAAGGACTCGGCGGCAACTAATTTGGAGTACTTGAGGAGTACGGTCCTGTATGCGTTGCTTACAGCCTCGTCAATGGTGAGCATCACGCGGTGGGCAAAGCAGAGGAAGAAGCGACCGAAGAGCCTGTAGAACCAGTCCGTATCAAGCGTGAGCTTATTTTTCGGGGCCGCGAGCTTAAGGAAGCCCCAGAAAGCTAGACCCGTAAAGAGAAGGAGCTGAGCTGAAGCGACCACATGCTCCGCAGTATAGGGATGATACTCTATTGCGAACGGCAGCAGCCTGTAGAGGTACTGCGGGTAAAAACCCATGAATATACAGAAAAAGGCAGGTATTGCCATGCCTATAAGCATATTGAGAGGCGGATCCTTAGCCTCAAGCCCTGCGTCCTTACCGAAGAAGGCGTAGTAGCCAATCTTCAGGGCGATACTCAGGAAGGTACCGGTTGATGCGAGAGTGAGCATGATCCATGCAAACTGCAAGTGAGACTCTCCGGCAGCGGAGATAGTCATAGATTTGCTTACGAAACCGCTAGTTAGCGGCACAGCGGCAATGGCGAATGCGCCTATCATAAAGAGGATAAATGTTATGGGCATCTTCTTATAGAGCCCGCCCATCTCGGTAAGCTTCCTCTTTCCGGTCATATAGATTATGGCTCCGGCGCCCATAAAGAGAAGCCCTTTATAGAGGATGTGGGCAAAGGCGTGCGCCGTGGTGCCGTTTATCGCAAGCTGAGTTCCGATGCCGATGCCACATACCATGAAGCCGACCTGGCTTACTATATGGTAGGCGAGAAGACGCCGCATATTGTTTTCAAGTACAGCGAAGATAACACCATATACTGCCATTATCGCTCCGAGCACGATAAGTATCTCGGTACCGGAAAAGCCCCTGGCGAGCACATATACAGCGCTCTTCGTAGTAAACGCCGAAAGGAATACAGCGCCGGAAACAGAGGCTTCCGGGTATGCGTCCGGGAGCCACGCTGAGAGCGGAGGTACGGCGGCGTTAAGGATAAAGCCTATAAGTATCAGAGTCGTGCCCATGTCGAGTGCGCCGACATGGTTAAAGGCAAAGCTCCCCGTGTCTCCGAAGTGCAGGAGTATGCCGCCCATGAGGCAAATGCCGCTAAAGGCGTGGACGAGGACGTATCTGTAGGCCGCGTCATATGCCTTCTTCGTCTTGCCGTAGAGTATCAGGAAGACGGAGCTGAAGGCCATGAACTCCCAGAAGACGAGAAGTGTCAGATAATCGCCTGCGAATACGGCTCCTATGGCGCTCCCCGGATAAATGAGGGAGGCGACGTGGTGGCCGTCTTCATCTACGTGAAGGCCGTAGACGAGTGAGGCGAAGGCGGCCATCGTAAAGATATTGGCAAAGAGAAGGCTTAACTTATCTACCCGGCCCATAACAAGCTCTGAGCCGAGGAAGTCGATGACCCAAAAGTTACCCTCGCTCATGCTCATGACGCTTAAGTAAGCGAGCGCGGGCAGAAGAAGCAGGTAGACCTTCTTCGCCACTCCCTTCGGTATGAGGGGCACAAGGACGGCACCGATTATCATAATCAGTCCGGGATGTATGAAAGTTGCGCTACCTGTCATAGTAGTCTTCCTTCTTGGAGATAAACCACTGAACAACGACCTTTGAAAATACTATTACAATAGAGGCCCCTACGAGGCCGAATATTGCGTTAAAGACCGGAAGACGGTCCCATGGAAAATAAATATGGTGAGGCTCCACAAAGAAGCCGACACAGAAGAAGAATATCAGGGCTATAACAAAGAGCACCTTGTATACGCGCTTAAGACCCGGGTCGCCGAAGATCTTCTCAAGATTCATCGCAGCACCATCCTTTCAGCAAGCCCCAGGAAGAAGTCCGGGTACAGGCCTACGCCAATAGTTAGCATAGCCGTTATCACCAGCGGCACCACGACAAAGGGGTGTTCGCGGATTTCGTCGAAGTGAGCATCTTCATGCCTCTCTCCAAAGTACATCTTAAAGACGACCGGGAGGAAGTAGGCCGCGTTAAGCACCGTAGAGGCGAGGAGGACGAACATAATCGTTGACGTCCCCCTGTCAATTGCGCCGACGGCCATATACCACTTACTCGAAAAGCCTGCGAAGGCCGGAACGCCAATCATCGAAAAACTGCCTACGGTAAAGGCGGCGCAAGTCCACGGCATCTTCTTATAGATGCCGCCTATCGTGGAAATCTTCTTTAAATGCGCGCTCACGTAAATGGAACCGGCGCAGAAGAAGAGGGTAATCTTACTTACGGCGTGCGCTGTAATATGGAGCATGCCGCCCATCATGGCATTAGGCGTAAGGAGCGCCATACCGAGTACGATATAAGAGAGCTGGCTTACCGTGGAGTAGGCGAGCCTCGCCTTAAGGTCGTCCTTGGTGAGCGCTATTATAGAGGCCGCAATTATAGTAAACGATACAAAGAAGGCCGTCGGAAGCCCGAGCCCCAGTTCCTTCATAACGTCTATGCCGACTACATCAAGCATAATTCTTAAGACCGAGAAGACACCGACCTTTACAACGGCAACGGCATGTAAGAGTGCACTTACGGGAGTAGGCGCTACCATAGCGGACGGGAGCCAGTTATGGAGCGGCATTATGCCGTTTTTAGCAAACCCGGCGATAAAGCAAATATAAATAATAATGACCAGGACCGCCGGCATGTCGCTTGTGAGCACTCCGCCCGGCACGAAATCAAGCGTTCCCGCGAGCATATATGTGAGCACTACCGCCGGAAGCAGGAAGATTTTGGCCGTACTGACGAGATAGATCAGGTATTTCTTTCCACCCTCCAAACCCTCTTTGTCCTCGTTATGGGCAACGAGCGGGTAGGTCATGATACTGAGCACTTCGTAGAATAGGAATAGCGTAAAGAGGTTAGCGGCGAACGCTACGCCTATAGCCGCGAAGAGCGCTATGGCGAAGCAAGCGTAGTACCTCGTCTGCTTTTGCTCGTTATTAGTGCGCATGTACCCTATGGAATACGTGGTCGTAATTATCCATAGGAAACTAGCCGTAAGCGCAAACATGAGCCCGAGCGGGTCCACCCTTAATGCAAAATCCATCCCCGGAAGTACCGTCCAGAGGTGGTACTCGATAGTCTTCCCCGAGAGTATGACCGGAACCATGCTGACGATGAGGCCGAACTTAATAAAGGCCGCAAGGTAGCTCCAGAACTCCCTCTGATTCGGGTTCTTCCTCGATGCCAGTATGAAGGGCACCGCTAGACCCGAAGCGAGTATTGCCAGAAGTGGTTTTATTGAGACTACTGCTTCTATCATTAGATAAATCCAGATACATAACCGGCCAAGCCGACGCTATATGCCGCAGGTTTGCGGCAACTACATAATTATCGCAGCGGCCTTCGCCAGGTGCATGAATGCCCCCGGGTATACGCCTAACACTATAACGGCCATGATGCATATCGCAAGCACATAGTAGACAGAATAGCTCTTTACGAGATCGAACTCGCCTTCAGGCTCCTTCATGTACATAAGAAGGACTATGCGTATGTAGAAGAAAGCCGCTATTGCCGTGCTTACGATGGATACCACCGCCAGTGTTATCATCCCCTGATCGATTAAAGCCATGAAGATATAAAATTTGCCCATGAACCCGGCTGTCGGCGGAATTCCGGCGAGCGAGAACATGATTATAAGCATTACGACCGCCACCAGGCGGTTATTCTTTGCGAGCCCCCTGTAGTCGTCTATCATGTCTCCCTTGCCGGTGCACTTCCTGAGAAGTATTATGACTCCGAAGGCGCCGAGGTTCATGAAGGTATAGACGAACATGTAAAATATTATTGAGGCCGCCCCGTCCGCCGTTCCGGCGATGAGGCCTAGCAGTGCGTAGCCGGCGTGACCGATACTTGAGTATGCTAGCATCCTCTTGATATTGGTCTGTGTTATGGCGGTGATATTTCCATAGAACATGCTGCCAACGGCTACTATTATAAGTATCGCCTGCCAGTCGGCGAATGCGGGTTCAAGCGCCGCCATAAAGATCCTGACTGCGCCTGCGAATGCTGCGGCCTTTGCGCCGACGGCCATAAATGCGGTAATTGATGTCGGCGCGCCTTCGTAGGCGTCCGGCGCCCACATATGGAACGGGAAGCCCGCCACCTTAAAACAAAGTCCGACGGTAAGGAGCAGCACACCGAAGGTCAGAACCGGGCTATCGGTGCCTGAGGCCGTTATGCCCGCTGCGATCCCGGCGAGATTCGTCGTCCCTGTATAGCCGTAGATGAGAGAAACTCCGTAGAGGAGTATACCCGAAGAGAATGCACCGAGTATTACATACTTCATCGCGGCCTCGTTAGAAGTCGGCGACTTCTTTATGTATCCGACGAGCACGTATATCGGTAGCGCCATTAGCTCAATGCCCAGGTAGATGGTAAGGAGATCAGCTCCCGAAGAGATGCACATCATACCGGTAAGGGCAAATAATATAAGCGCGTAGTACTCTCCCCTGTATTCGACCCCTTCGCTCTTCATGTAGTTCAGGCTCAGGAGAATGGTAAATATTGCGCCGATATAGAGGGTCATCTTAAATAGCGCCGAGTAGAGATCCACGACGTACATTCCTGCCATTACAGTCCTTGCCTCGACCGAGGCGAGGCAGACCGTACCGACCCCGGCAAAGATAATAGCGAGGATAGCGAGCCAGCCCACTATCTCTTTACGCTCTTCTTTAACGAAGAGATCCACCATTAATAGCAGACAGGCCGAGACGCCTACTATAATCTCCGGGACTACCGCCGTTACGTCGGCTATGGAAAAGACAAGTTCCTGCATAAATATTCCGTAATAATCCTTTGGTTAATCTAATACTTCTCTTAAAATCCTATCTGTACACAGGGGTGAAAGCCCCCACTCAAAACAAACTAACGAGCCGCTATGGAGGTAAGATCCGCTGCATTCACCTGAGTTATCAGGTGGTCGACGGAGGCGCCCATAATATCGAGGAAGAGGGTCGGTTTTAGCCCTATCCATACGACAAATACCGTAAAGACTCCGAGGATCAGGAACTCCCTCGGGTTTATATCCTTAATATGGCTCATGTAGTCTTCAAATGTGCCGCTCCCCTCGGGGGCGGGCTTAAGATTCGAGCCGAAGGCGACGTTTTCATACATCTTTAGTACGTAGGCCGCGCCGAAGACTATGCCGATTATGAGAAATATTACGTAAGCGTAGTGAACATCATAGGCTCCGAAGAGTATTTTTATCTCCCCTATAAACCCGTTCGTACCCGGAAAGCCCAGTGAAGCCATTGAGAAGATAAAGAGGAAGACGGCGTATATCGGTACGTGTTTGGCTGCCCAGCCGTACTGCCTTAAGTCCCTGGTGTGTGTCCTCTCGTAGATGATACCGACGCACGCAAAGAGCGCGCTCGTAGTTATGCCGTGGTTAAACATCTGGAGTACGCCGCCCTCGATGCCGTGCTTATTGAGCAGGAAGAGGCCGAGGGTGACAAAACCCATGTGGCTTACGCTTGAGTACGCGATAAGCTTTTTCATATCCGTTTGCGCCAGAGCCAGGAACGCTCCGTATAGGATCGCTACGATAGAGAGAATGATTATCGGAGTAGCGAAATAGATAGTCGCATCCGGGAACATCGGCATCGAGAACCTGATGAGGCCGTACGTACCCATCTTAAGGAGGATTCCCGCAAGTATGATACTCCCTGCCGTCGGCGCATCGACGTGCGCGTCCGGGAGCCATGTATGGAAAGGGAACATCGGCACCTTGATGGCGAAGGCTATGAAGAAAGCAACAAAGCAGTAAGCCTGGAATGTAAAACTGTAGTGCTGCTCCATCAGGAGCGGTATCTCGAAGGTCTTACCCCCGGCGTAGTATATGGCGATGATGCCGATAAGGAGCAGTATGCTGCCCGCAAGCGTATAGAGGAAGAATTTAACTGCCGAGTATATCCTGCGCTTACCACCCCAGACGCCGATTATCAGGTACATCGGTATGAGCATCGCCTCCCAGAAGAGGTAGAAGAGGACGAAGTCCAGAGCGCAGAAGACGCCTATCATCGCCATCTGCATGACGAGGATGGAGATCATGAACTCCTTTACCTTTACCTCAATGGCCTTCCAGGAGACTAGGACGCATACCCAGCCGATAAGCGTCGTCAGGAAGACCATGAGCGCGCTTATGCCGTCCACGCCCATATAATAATTGATATTAAGGGTCGGTATCCAGGTGTACTTCTCTACGAACTGCATATGGTGAGTCGTGATATCGAAGCTCGTAAGTACCGGTATGGAGATGACGAAGTCCGCCACGGTGACCGCAAGCGCGATCCAGCGGATCTTCCTTACGTCCTTAAAGAAGAGCAATACTATCGCTCCCAGGAGAGGGAGGAAGGTCACTATGGTTAGAAAATTTATATTTTCCGGAGACACGTGGCTTCTATCCTTTTAATGTATCTAAATCGTCGGCGTTGAATGTGCGCCGGTTCTTCACAAGCGCTATGAGTATACCGAGCGCGACCGCGACCTCGCAGGCGGCTATGGTTATCGTAAATATGGCGAAGAGCTGCCCCGTCATATCCTCCAGGTAATAGGAGAAGGCGACGAAGTTGATGTTGACGCTATTTAGTATCAGCTCCAGGCTCATGAGCATCACGATAAGGTTCCTCCGAAGAAGAACGCCTGAGATGCCTATGATAAAGAGTATCGCGCTTAGGGCGACAAACCATGTAAGTGGTATCATCCGAGCCTATTCCTTTTTGTCCCTGGCCATTACGATAGCCCCTACCATCGCTGCAAGCAACACGACGGAGACTATCTCGAATGGGAATATATAACTAGTAAATAGAGTCCTGCCTATTACCTCGACCTTTACCTCGGCGCCCGCCTCTGTAATACGAGTTAGCTCCTGGATGCCCCCGCTAAATATTACGAAGAGGCTCTCAACGAGGAGAATCAGGGCGACTATGTAGGCCAGTGCCCTGTACTTCGGCTTGAACATATCCATAGCCGCCTTCTTTACGTCGATGAGGAAGACCGCAAAAAGGAAGAGGACCATGACCGCACCGACGTATATAAATACCTGAACGACGGCGAGGAACGGCGACCTCAGGAGCAGGAATAACGCCGCAATCTGAAGTAGAGTTATGATAAGCGCTACCGCGCAGTGGACGGGGTTCCTGAGCGTCACCACGCAACCGGCGCTTACTATCGCTACGACAGCGAATATTATAAAAAGTATGTACTCTACTATCACTTTAAATCCCGTTCGTTCTTTGAGCTGTTGGAATCGTTAGCTTCTACCAGAAATTCTTTCTCTTCTTCGTGAGGTCCGGTACGACCTTAACCTCTTTTTTGTTAAAGACGAAGCTCGCCTTGTATACGCCCCCCTCCAGGCCCTCCGGTATCTCCGGCTCTTCAAGGAGTTGTTCGCGGTCGAGCTTGGTACAGCTCCAGTCCTTGCACGCCAGTTCGTATTCCCGCCCGAGCCTTACCGCAGTCGTCGGGCATGCGTCCTGGCAAAAACCGCAAAAAAGGCACCTCACGAGGTCTATCTCCCAGACCTTCGCCACCCTGTCGGCTATGCCGCGCCCGGTAGTATCCTCCATAGGTATGACGGTAATACAATCGGTCGGGCAGGCCCTGCTACAGAGTTCGCATGCTACACAGAGTTCCCTGCCCTGCGGGTCGCGGTTAAGGGTGTGGCGCCCTCTCCATCTCTGGTAGGGGATCCACTTCTCCCTGTCCGGGTAATTAAGGGTCACGATCTTGCTCATATTGTAGCCGAGCGTAACCTTTAGCCCCTTGGCGAAATCTATAAAAAACGCCTTATTAAGGAGATCAGTGAGGCACGAAAGCGCCGAACCCTTTTTTTCCTTCATATATATATCCTCATAAGTCCGGTAACGAGGACCAGTACGAGAGAGATCGGTATAAGCACCTTCCAGCCTATAGTCATGAGCTGGTCGTAACGGTACCTCGGTAGCGTAAACCTTATTACCATAAAGAAGTATATGAGAACGAATGTCTTACCTAAGAACCAGAAGATCGGCGGTATGCCTATATCGACCGGGCCGTTCCAGCCGCCGAGGAACATGATTACCCCGAGTACCGAGATCGTCACCATCGCCGTATATTCGGCGAGAGCGAAGAGCGAGAACTTCATCGCGCTATACTCGACGAAGAAACCTGCGGCGAGCGAACCCTCGTCCTCGGAGAGGTCAAAGGGGATTCTATTTATTTCGGCGAGCCCGGAGATCAGGAATACCACGAACCAAACGGGACCTACCGGAAGGTAGAAGATATTCCAGTCAAAGAGGTTCCCGGCCTGGCTCTCGACAATTTCAACAAGGCTTAGCGAGTTGCTCATCATTACGACGCCGATAGCCGAGAAGCTTAAGGCCACCTCGTAGCTAATCATCTGCGCCGCGCTCCTGAGCCCGCCTAGCATGGAGTACTTGCTGTTAGAGGCCCAACCGCCGAGTATTATACCGTAGATACCCATGCCGCCGATTGCGAGGATGTAGAGGATACCGACGTTAAAGTCCGCAACATAGAAGGTAAGCTCGTAATTTATATACGGTATCGTAACGCTATCGGCGACCGGTATAGCCACGAAGACGCAGAGTGCCGGGACGAGGCTTACGACCGG
>JAJCZG010000005.1 GCA_029262475.1 Deltaproteobacteria bacterium | reverse complement strand
TAAAGAACGAGCCGGTAGAATTAAGAAGAGCACCCTGGAAAAGTTACAGGTGTCTTCTTATTGTCCGAAGAGATTGGAGATGATAAAGAAGACGACTGAGGCTATTGTCAGGTATTTGATCCTCTGGTAGAAGAGCTCGTTCCTTGAGTCGCGGTAGTGGAATCTTACGTAGTGTATCTTTCCGAATTTATAGGTGCTGATCGCGATAAATATGATCGTTATCACAGAGCACCAGGCAAGGTACTTTGCTTCTGTGAGATTTTCGAGACTTGCCCATCTGGAAAAATACTCGAGTGCATGGGTGCCGCCGATAAATAGTATCGTGAATTGCCAGTGGAGGTCGCGCACGTTTCGCCACAGGAGAAAAGCTATCAGGAGGTCGGCGACCGGGAATAACGGGAAGATGCTTATATCCCTGCCTGAATTTAGCGTAAAGATCAGTATTATAAAATCCACGAGGCGTAGTACGGCTACGATGGATAAGAGTTTAAGCAGTTTCTTGACGTAAGGGTCCTGAACATGTGACATATCTAATTAAGCCTTTCGGTCTGAGCCTTTTATGATGATAAATTCCAATCTTCTATAATACATTTAAGATGAAACCCCGGTCAAGGTAAAAAGAGCGCACCTCACGCATGATCCTCCTACCAGGTTAACCTGTAAGAGGTTTCAACGAACCTCACACATATTAGAGTTCGATATCGTCGTCTTCGCGTTTCCTGATCTTCAGGTAGGCCCTTATTTCACTTGAGAGCGAACTATTCGGGTATTCTTCTTCTAGCAGCAAGAGATACTTCTCACAGTCCGCAGTCTGGTTGAATGAGAAGTAGAGGTTTGAGATCAGGTAGAGGATTAGCTCCCTCTTATCGGTCTCAAGGTTCCCGGCGATTATCCTGGAGAGTTCCCTTATCGCCTTCGCCTTTTTATCCGCGTGCATATACGCTATGGAGAGTCGGTATAGGACTTCGGCGTCATCAAAGTAGGCGGGGTTCAAATTGAGGAGCAGCTCATAGGCCTCCAGCATGAGAGAATGCTCCTTCAGGTGGTCGTATATCTGGGCCAGATGGTAGGTCGTCTGCTCGATCTCTTCTTCCGCCGCCCTGCCCGTCGCCAGAAAGTCTTGAAACGACTCCCTCGCCTTTATGAATTTCTTTAGCTGAAAGAAGGATTTGCCGAGCGAGTATTTGGCCTCGGCGTAGCCGGGAGCCCCATCATTGATATTATCGAGGGCATTTGAGTAGTGGTATACCGATAGCCGGAAGTCGCCGGTCTTTTCGTAGAGCTTCCCCAAACGGTACTCTATGGAGGTTATATAGTTTATTAACCCCTTCGGTACTCGCGGATGGCGCTCGGCCATAGGTTCTTCTTCGTCGTCACCATCGCCAGGCTCAAGCCTTACGGTCTTATCGAGGGCGTTTAAGTACGCCTCTATCGCCTCCACTATTTCACCCTTTGCTTCAAAGGTATGACCGAGTCCGTTATATATCTCGGATAGGCGGGTTTTAGTCTTCGAAGCCGCACCAAGGGCCTCAAGGTAATGAACTTTTGCCTGGTCGTAGTCTTCCAGTAACCTCAGGTCGTCGGCGATACAGAGAAGAGCCGTCGCCCTCTCCTCGTCGGTTTTGGCGAGCAAAAGGGCCTTTTTTGAGACACCTAATGCCTCTTCTAGCTCTCCGGCGTCGAAGTAGAGGCGTTCTAGCATGAGGTGAATATTAGTTATCCTCTCGAAGTCGGGAAAGTCTTCTATAATGCGCGTAAATGCCTCTATCGCCCCCTTTGAAGCCTTATCGGCCTGTGCCTTATCCTCCGAATAGGTAAGGTAGAGCTCCGAGAGGGCTTTTATCTCAAGAACCCCGGCACTTTCGCTGATATCTTCCAGCAACGAGATGGCGCGCTTAAGCTCTACGAATGCCTCCTCCGTCCGCCCGAGTTCGTAGAGGGCGACACCTTTGCCGTAATATAGCACGCCCTTTTGAACCTCCGTTGCTTCTACTTTGAGGGCTTTTTCGTAGAGCGCGAGCTGCTCGTCGTATTTACCGGCGCCGAGGTAGAGATATCCAAGGGCGATATAGTCGCCTACAGCGGCCTCGCCGGAGCTGATCTTATCCTCAAGCGCAGACTCTTTCGGGTCTTTTATCTTTAACCGTGGGAACTTCATGGTAAAGAACCTCTACCTCTATTATAAACCAGTAAACGGGTTTGTAATGCGTTTAATTACAAGATACTATCTTAAGTTGCTGATTGTAAAGGAGAAAGTGGTTGGCATGGAGAGCTCCAGCCATAAAACTGCATAATACTATATTGAATGTGCTATTATTGTTTTCATATGAAAAGTCTTAAAAGAATACTACCGATAGTTATCCTCCTCCTCGTTATCTTTGGAGTTATAAGGGCCTGCGGGTGGCTTGATTTGAAGGAGTATAATTTTAAGGACTATAATGCTTTTGTAGAGGCAGGCGCGAAAGAGTCCGGGGTTTGGGTGCCTGAGTGGCTTCTACCTCGCTCGGCTACGGATATAAGGGAGAGGCACCGGGTTGATGACCCGGCGCTGTGGGTGAGATTTAAGTTCTCCTCTGACGATAGAGATTTTATAGATGCTAATTGTTCTTCCGTTCCTTCTTCTGATGTCACCCTTCCCGGAGGTAGAGTCTTTCTCTGGTGGGTAAAGGAACTTACTGGTAAAAAGAAGAAAGACTTCTTAACTCTCACTTCCGGCTATAGTTTTTTTACATGTAAGGAGGAGAGCTTTCTGGCTGTTGATAAAAGGATGAACTTGGCATATTTCTGGAAGTTAGGCGCAAAATATAACAGTGAGAAGTGATTTTTACCCCTATCCTATCTCCGCCAGCTCCAGCCTCCCCTTCCATCGGTCTTTAAGGACTGCCATTACGCTAGCCCACTCCCCCCCGTTCCTATCGGCTTCTTTGGCGTAGGCGCGCGCCTCATCGCGCGCTAATTTAAGAATAGAGAGGTCGGAGAGCGTCTCTTTAATCCTGAAATCCGGCATGCCGGACTGACGCGAGCCCAGGAAGTCGCCCGGGCCGCGAATCTTCAGGTCTTCTTCGGCTATCTCAAAGCCGTCCATGGTATCGGCCATCACGCGAAGCCTCGTAAGCGCGTCGTCTGAGTTCGTCCACTGGGCGAGTAGCAGGCATTTGGACTGTCTCTCTCCCCTGCCGACGCGCCCCCTGAGCTGGTGGAGCTGCGAGAGCCCGAACCTTTCGGCGTGTTCTATTAGCATTAAGGATGCGTTCGGCACGTCCACGCCGACCTCTATTACGGTGGTGGATACCAGTATATCCGTCTCGCCTCGCTTAAAAGCCCCCATTACGGCTTCTTTTTCCTCACCCTTCATGCGTCCGTGGAGGAGTGCGAGGGTAAAGTCCGGGAAAATTACCTCTTGAAGGTGCTCTTTCATCTGTGTGGCGTCCCGTAGCGGCAGCTCCTCGCTCTCTTCGACGAGCGGGTAGACGATATAGGCCTGTCCACCGGCTAAAATATCCTCCCGGAGGGCGCTATATGCCCTATCCCGGTCCTTTTCGCGAAGAATCTTGGTCTCCACAGGGCTTCTCCCCGGAGGGAGCTCGTCTATTATGGAGACGTCCATATCCCCGAAGACGGTCATGGTCAGGGTTCTCGGTATGGGCGTGGCCGTCATTATGAGCATATCGGGCTGAGGGGGGGCGTCGGTATCTGAGTCCCCTTCGGCCCCGGCGGCGGCAACCGCGGCTTTTCGTTTGAGTTCAGCGCGCTGCATTACGCCGAAGCGGTGCTGCTCGTCTATTACAGCCAGTCCAAGGCACTTGAACTCAACGTCTTTTTGAATGACGGCGTGCGTGCCGACGATGATACGAGCCTCCCCCGAGGCTACCTCGCCAAGGGCAGCGCGTTTTTCGGCGGCCTTCATCTTGCCCTTAAGGAGGGTAGTCTTTACGTTAAGACCTTCGGTAAAAGCCTTGATATTAATAAAATGCTGCTCAGCTAAAATCTCTGTCGGGGCCATTATCGCCGCCTGATAGCCGCACTCCACAGCCGTAAGTGCCGCTATAATGCTTACTATCGTCTTCCCGGAGCCAACGTCGCCTTGAATGAGCCTGTTCATGGGGTGCGCTGAGGCCATATCGGCCTTTATCTCATCCACAACCCTCTTTTGAGCGCTGGTAAGCTCAAAGGGGAGCGTCTTTAGCAGCCGCTTAGTAAGTAGATCTTCTTTAATTTCTCCCGACGACTTGCCCGGCGCGAGCCTTATCCCCTTCTCAAGGTATATATGCTCTCTCTTTAGAGTTAGTCCCAGTTCGAGGGTAAAGAGCTCGTCAAAGACGAGGCTCTTTTTGGCCTTCGGGTCAAGGGAGGATGTCGATCTGTCGCCAGCCTTATGAAGTTCCATCAGGGAGTCTGCAACTGGCAAAACGTCGAGTCTTTTACGCACCTCATCAGGTATGCCGGAAAGTGCCGACGGCGCGAACTCCTCCACCGCACGCCGGAGGATCTTTCTTATCGTCTTCTGGTGGAGCTTTTCGACCTGCGAGTATATCGGGACGACAGCCGCACTCGTAACCTCGCCGCCATCTCCCTCGCCGTCGGTAAACTCAACATCCGGGTGTATGATCTCCTTTTTAGCGCCGAACCTTCCTACCTGCCCGTAGAGTATCATCCGCTTGCCCGTAGTATAGAGCTTCTCCATATACTGCTTTCGGAAGTTGAACCATTTAGCGACGAGCACCCCGGTGCCGTCGGATACCGCCACCTCGAAGACCCTTCTTCTGCCGTAGCGAGCCTCTCCGGAGGCGATCACCTCACCCTCTGTCACCTCTGAGCTTCCAACGGTAAGTTCTTGTATCTTCTTAATATTTCTTCTGTCTTCGTACCTTATCGGGAGAAAATAGATGAGCTCCTCTACGTTAGAAATGCCCTTTGACTTGAACTTCGCCGCCACGGACGGCCCGATGCCTGAAACATCAAGAAGTGGGCTTTTTATATTTTTGTGCTGTTTTTTAGGGTGTTTTGTGGGTTTAGCCGGGGTTTTGGGTGGTTCTTTTGACGTTTTGAGCGTATTTTCTTTATTTTTGTCAAAAAGGGCTGTTTTGGCGGGTAAAATGCTATAAGCGCTATAAACATCTTTAAGGTATCTCTCCTTAATACCTGAAAGTATTGAAGTTCCCCTGATAACTGCTTGCTTCATTTCTGAGACTTGAAGGGCGTCGTAACCCTTAAAGAGTGTCTTTAATTCGAGAAATGCCGAAGAGACCGGGCCGGTTGGCTCAAGCCTCAAGGCCTCGTCGGCGAGCGTCATTACAAGCCTTTCGAGGTCCTTTATATTCGTGATATGAGAAAATGCGTCCTTCGAGGCGAAACGAAAGGGTCTTAAGATGGAGTCCGCTACTTTGGCGAGTTTTTCTTCCGTCTCCTTATCCATATTGCCCCGGTTATGACAATTCCCTATGGTACTCCTGGATAGTCTTTACTCCGAGATTCCCCTTCTGGATCTTTTTAATACCCATGATGGCCGCCCTCGCGGCAGCGATGGTCGTAAAGTACGGAAGCCCGTGCTCCAGCGAACTCCTCCTTATGGAGAATGAATCCGCGATGCTTTTAGCGCCAAATGAGGTGTTAATTACCATATCCACCTCGCTACTTTTTATCCTGTCAACGATATCCGGCCTCCCCTCGCCTACCTTAAAGACCTTCTCGGAGTCAATGCCGCGCTCACTCAGGTAGCGTTCGGTGCCGCCTGTCGCCATTATACTAAAGCCCGCCTCACTAATTTCGCGTGCAACGTCGGTGATTTGCGGCTTATCTTCGTCACGAATGCTGATAAATACCGTGCCCTCTAGGGGGACGCTATTGCCGGCGGCAATCTGAGACTTGGCGAATGCGCTCCCGAAGTCGGGGCCTATGCCCATGACCTCTCCCGTGCTCTTCATCTCAGGGCCGAGGATACAGTCCACGCCCGGGAATTTAATGAATGGGAATACCGCCTCCTTAACAGATGTATAATGCGGGGTTATCTCTTCGGTGAAGTCAAGTTCCTTTAATGTTTTACCTGCCATGACCTTTGTGGCAAGCTTCGCAAGTGGCCGTCCGATGGCCTTGCTGACGAAGGGTATCGTTCTCGATGCCCTCGGGTTTACCTCGATTAGATAGACCTCGTCGTCCTTTACGGCAAACTGTATATTCATTAGTCCTATGACCTTAAGCTCCTTTGCGAGTGCTTTGGCCTGGGAGCGTACCTCGTCCTTTACCGAGTCGGGGAGCGAATAAGGCGGAATGGAGCAGGCCGAGTCGCCCGAGTGTACGCCGGCCTCTTCAATATGTTCGAGTATTCCGCCAATTACGAAGTCCGTGCCGTCGCTTATTATGTCGCAGTCAACCTCTATCGCCCCCTGTAGGAAGCTATCGATGAGTATCGGGTGCTCTGGAGAGGCCTCGACGGCCTTGGTGACGTACTGCATAAGGTTCGTCTCATCGTAGACTATGACCATAGCCCTACCGCCGAGCACGTACGACGGCCTTACCATCACGGGGTAGCCTATGCGTCCGGCGACGTTAACGGCCTCTTCTATGGAGCGCGCCAGACCGCTTTCGGGCTTCTTCAGGTTTAGCTTATGGAGAAGTGCGTCGAAACGCTCCCTGTCCTCGGCCCTGTCAATGGAGTCTGACGATGTGCCGAGGATCTTTACCCCGGCCTTCTCAAGAGGTACCGATAACCTCAAGGGGGTTTGGCCGCCGAGCTGAACGATCACGCCGTAGGGCTTCTCCTTCTCGACTATCGCCATTACGTCCTCGAATGTAAGGGGCTCGAAGTAGAGGCGGTCCGAGGTGTCGTAGTCGGTGGAGACGGTCTCGGGGTTACAGTTGACCATTATTGACTCAAAACCCTCTTCCCTTAAGGCAAAGCTCGCGTGTACGCAGCAGTAATCGAACTCAATGCCCTGCCCGATTCTATTCGGGCCGCTCCCGAGTATCAAGACCTTCTTCCGCTCCGTAGGCTTGGCCTCGCAGGCGGCCTCCCGGGCGGAGGCTATACCTTTTTCTATCCGGTAAAAGGGGCGCTCATAGGTGGAATAGAGGTACGGGGTGCTCGCCTCGAACTCGGCCCCGCATGTGTCTACCCTCTTATAGACGACTTCGATGCCGTCGTCGTTTAGAAGCGAGCTGACCTCACCGACCGAGATGCCGGAGACACTGGCTATCATTACGTTGGAAAAACCATTCTCCTTGGCCCGTCTAAGGAGCTCCGGCGATGGCTTACGGTTATTATATAATTCATCTTCAATATCTATTATCTCTCGTATCCTGTCGATAAACCAGGGGTCTATAAAGCAGATATCGTATATCTCGGCGGTGGTGAAACCACCGCGAATCGCCTCGGCGACATAGTAGAAGCGTTCGGAAGTCGGGGTCTGCAGGGCGCGGCGTATCACGTCTTTTTCGGTTGAAGACGGCTCGAAGCAGGACCACTCGTCAGCTGGCCTTACGCGCCTCTCAAAGCCGAAAGAACCGCTCTCCAACGACCTTATGGCCTTCTGGAGGGACTCCTTAAAGTTCCTTCCTATGGCCATGACCTCTCCTACGGACTTCATCTGAGTAGTAAGGGTGTCGCTAGCTCCGGGGAATTTCTCGAATGTAAATTTAGGAATCTTCGTTATGACGTAGTCTATCGTCGGCTCGAAGGAGGCCGGGGTCTTCTTTGTGATATCGTTTGGTATCTCGTCCAGCGTATAGCCGACGGAAAGGAGCGCCGCAATTTTGGCAATCGGAAAGCCCGTAGCCTTGCTCGCAAGCGCCGAACTCCTCGATACCCTTGGGTTCATCTCGATTACGCAGAGCCTGCCGTCGTCCGGGTTAAGGGCGAACTGGATGTTGCTGCCGCCGGTATCGACCCCGATCTCGCGGATAATGTCTATGGCCGCGTTCCTCATGATCTGGTATTCCTTATCCGATAAGGTCTGGGCCGGAGCGACGGTGATGGAGTCGCCCGTATGGACGCCCATCGCGTCGAAATTCTCAATAGAGCAGATGATTACGACATTGTCCTTATGATCGCGCATCACCTCGAGTTCGAACTCCTTCCACCCGATGATAGACTCTTCTATGAGGATTTCGTTTACCGGAGAGGCGTCAAGCCCTGCCTTTACTATCTCCACGAACTCTTCCTTATTGTAGGCTATACCCCCCCCTGTGCCGCCGAGAGTAAACGAAGGACGGAGAATCGCCGGGAATTTGGTCTGCTCGACGATCTTTAGCGCGCTTTCGAGGTCGTTTGCCACTGCACTACGGGCCTGCCCGAGCCCTATCTTATCCATCGCGTTTTTAAAGAGCTCCCGGTCCTCGGCCTTCTTTATCGCGTCTACTTTAGCGCCGATGAGCTCTATGCCGTATTCGTCTAAGACACCAAGCTCTGCGAGCTCAAGGCTTACGTTTAAGGCCGTCTGCCCGCCCATCGTAGGGAGGAGCGCGTCCGGGCGTTCCTTTTTAATGATATCTGTGAGCACCTCCGCAGTAATCGGCTCTATATAGGTGGCGTCGGCGAGTAGCGGGTCCGTCATAATAGTCGCCGGGTTGGAGTTAACGAGGACCACGGAGTAGCCCTCGTCCATAAGCGCCTTGCAGGCCTGCGTGCCGGAGTAATCGAACTCGCAGGCCTGGCCAATGACTATCGGCCCGGAGCCGATGAGGAGTATCTTTTTTATGTCTGTGCGTTTCGGCAAAATTATTCCTCTAGGTGAGTTTAGTATTTCTAACCATTAATATCAAATTTCTTTAGTCGCCCACTTTGCTCGGCAACCTTCTCTGTTGTTAACTCTACTCTATCGAATAGAGAACGACCATCGTGTTGTAAGCGTTCATGTGCCATCTGAAGATAGTGAGGGTCTATTTCAATGCCAATACTATTACGACCGGACTTCATAGCCGCAAGCATTGATGTTCCACTACCAGAGAATGGATCCAAGATGGTATCATCAGTAAAAGAGAACATTCTTATTAGTCTGTATGCTAATTCATATGGAAAAGGAGCTGGATGCTTTTTGGTGGAGGCCCCCGGAATTCTCCAAATTTGTTGAAACCACTCTCCATAATCCTTCTTATCTATCATGCTCTCTTGGCGTTGTGTGGCAGTGGGTTTTCGATAGCCGCCGGGCTTGCGCTGCATTAAGATAAATTCAATGTCATTCTTAATAATTGCGTTAGGCTCATAGGGTTTTCCAAAAAATCCAGATCCCCCGGCAACCTCATACGAAGCTTTAGAGATTTTATACCAGATTATGGGATTCAGATTGTCAAAACCAATCTTTCTGCAGGCAACGGCTATATCGGCATGAAGAGGCACAACGACATGTCTGCCAAACTTTTTGCGTGATAGACAGACATCACCGACTACGCAAATCAAACGTCCACCAGGCACCAATATGCGATAACATTGCTGCCAAATGCTTGTAAGTTCCTTTAGAAAACTCTCATAATTTTCAATATGTCCTAACTGCCCATCACATTCATTATATCTTTTAAGAATCCAATAAGGCGGGGACGTTATAACAAGGTGAACGCTCTCATCGTCAATGAATGATAACTCTCTGGCATCCCCGGAAATCAGCCTATGTATAGTCGTCTTTTTAGTCATTTTTCTTAAAACCAAGAGTAGAAAGCAGGAGTCTTACGTTATTTTCAATAGATTCATCTGTTTCGTTTGCGAATACAACAGTATCAATGTTTTCAGACTTAAGGCGGCTTTGAACATTTATATGTTCGTCGATAAATGGATAATAAATTACTACCGCAAATTTTGCTGTGGAAGCATGTGATTTTAGTTTGCTGGCTTTGTTGACTATTTCATCACAACGTTTATGAATGTCTTTTCGGGCTTCTATTCGTTTAATATCAACACCAATTTTTATATCACCAGATACTGGATGCGCGGCATCTATCTCGAATCTTTCCTCATTATAAGTAAACATCCTTTTTTGAAAAGTACCTTCACTAAATTTATTGAGACTTTCAATAATCTTTTTTTCCCATCGTCCTTTTGCTTTCCGTATTTCTTTATCAATAAAAGCCATTCTATCTGTCTGTATCAAGGTCGGCAGTTCAAGAAATGATGGAAGAAACGGCTTAATATAACCGGAAATTACTTTCGCTTCGTCATTTGTCAAGCGAGGCTTATAAGTATCTATATTTTTAATAGATAAATCTCGTTCAATGGCCCTAGCAGCCACATTACAAATAGCTAGAAGAGGTTTTAGTATCTCTGGAGCCTTTATGATAGCATCAGAGAGGTCAATAGCTGTCATGTTGGAAAAAACAATAACCTCAACGGGTCTCTCTTCTATAAACTCAGAGAAGGCTTTCTTAAGGGCATCGCCTATCTTGCTCTGGCGATCATCGGCATCTGACTTGACCCAGTTAATGTAATCTATTTGTGTACTATAACCATCCGACATAAAAGTTCCCTTTATCTATTTACTTACGCATCATCGCTACGAACCTCTCGAAGAGGTACGCGGCGTCGTGGGGCCCCGGTGAGGCCTCCGGGTGGTACTGGACGCTGAAGAATTTACGCTCCGGGTCGGCTATCCCCTCCACGGTATTGTCATTTAAGTTAACGTGTGTGAGGACGGCTTGGTCCTTAACCGAATCCATATCTATGGCAAAACCGTGGTTCTGGCTCGTTATCTCGACTTTTCCGGTGGAGTTGTCCATAACCGGCTGGTTCCCTCCCCTGTGGCCGAATTTGAGCTTAAAGCTCTTCGCCCCGATGGCTAAGGAGAGTATCTGGTGGCCGAGGCATATGCCGAATATTGGTTTTTTACCTATCAGCGCGCGTACATTCTCGATGGCGTAATTAACCGCCGCCGGGTCTCCGGGGCCGTTTGAGAGGAATATTCCATCCGGGTCCATCTTTAGGACCGTCTCGGCCGGGGTATCGGCGGGCACTACGGTAACCTCACAGCCGAGGCTCGTAAGACAACGTGAAATATTCCTTTTTATGCCGAAGTCGTATGCAACTACTGAAAATCTCTTGCCATTATCTTGATGTTTTTTGCCGCAGCAATCATCCTTCGAGACGAGCGTATGCCCTTCCTCCAGCTTCCAGAGATTTTCCATCCATATGTACGGTTCGCTGCAGGTTACTTCCTTTGCGAGGTCTTGGCCTAAGAGCCCCGGACGCGCTGCGGCCTTACTAACTAGAACCGAGGCGTCCGGCTCAATTGTGGAGATTACACCTTCCATTGCGCCGTTATCGCGGATATGTATCGTAAGCGCCCTGGTGTCTATACCGTGTATGCCGACGATGGAGTGGCGCTTAAGGTAAGAGTCTATGGAGTCGATTGAGCGCCAATTACTCGGCTCCGGGCACGGCTCCCTGGCTATAAAACCCTCGACCCACGGCCTCCAGCTCTCAACGTCTTCGACATTTAGGCCGTAGTTGCCAATCTGCGTATAGGTCATGTTGACTATCTGGCCCCTGTAGGACGGGTCGGTGAGTATCTCCTGATAACCGGTGAGCGAGGTGTTAAAGACTATCTCGCCCGCGACCTCACCGCTTGCCCCGAAGGAGAGCCCCTCGAAGACCGTGCCGTCGGCTAACGCCAGTATGGCTTTATTTCTTTTATCCATCTTATAAAACCCTTAATCCTTTAATGTAAAAACGACCTCACCGGCAACTATAGTGTGCGAGGCCATCCCCTTTAGCTTCCATCCGGCAAAGGGTGTATTCTTGCTCTTTGAAAGGAGCTTTTTCGGATCCACGGTCCATTCTCTCTCTGTGTCGACTACAGTGAAGTCCGCGTCCGTGCCTATCTTTACCTGCCCCATTGCCAGTCCCATGACCTTCGCCGGGCCGCTCGTAAGGCTCTTTACCGCCGTCTCAAGAGGTAAAATCCCCTCATTCACGAGCTTAAGCGTTAGGGCGAGGGCCGTCTCAAGCCCGATTATACCATTTGCAGCGCTTGAGAACTCAATATCCTTTTCAACCGGGGAGTGCGGGGCGTGGTCGGTAGCGATGGCGTCTATGGTGCCGTCTATTAAACCCTCTCTCACTGCCTCTATATCATCCCTTGAGCGTAGCGGCGGGCTCATCTTGGCGTCGGTGTCGAAGCCATCCACCGCCGAATCGTCAAGCATGAGGTGGTGAGGCGTTACCTCGGAGGTTACGTTGACCCCGCGCTTTCTAGCAGCGCGAATGAGCTCTACTGCGCCCCTCGTGCTGACATGCGCAATATGGAGATGTGCGCCCGTAAGCTCTGCAAGCGCGATATCGCGGGCCACAAGCGAGTCCTCGGCCGCACTTGGTATCCCCGGCAGCCCGAGCCTCGTAGACGTTGGCCCTTCGTTCATAGCGCCACTACATGCGATAGAGGGGTCTTCGGCGTGGCTTATGACCGGAAGCCCGCCCTTTCCAAAGAGCAGCGAGTACTCAAGCGCCCTTCTCATAAGCGCGCCGTCCACCACCGGTAAGCCGTCGTCTGAGAAGGCAACGCACCCGGCACCGGCCAGCTCCGCCATTTCGCTTAGCTTTTCACCCTTAAGGCCGACACTTACGGCCCCAATCGGCAGCACCCTTACGCCTAACGCCTCTGCGGCCTTATTAAGTATATAGCGGGTAACCGAGGCACAGTCGTTTACCGGCTCTGTATTGGCCATGCAAAGTATTGCGGTAAAGCCTCCTGCCGCCGCAGCCGCTACCCCCGAAGTGATAGTCTCTTTATACTCAAACCCCGGCTCCCGGAGGTGCGTATGTATATCTATAAGGCCGGGTAGAACGAGCTTCCCGGTGGCGTCCACGAGCGTCCAGCCGTCTCCGCTAAAGGCCTCCATATCACCCGTAGAGGGTCTGATGGAGGCAACGCGTCCGCCCATTGCGATTATATCGAATAAGCCGTCAATACCTGCTTCGGGGTCAAAAACCCTGCCCCCTGCTATCGCCAGCCTCTTCATCCGTCCTCCTCCGATGTGTTGCCCTCTGCCCTGTCATCTCTGGAAGATCCGAGGAGCAGGTAAAAAAGCGCCATCCTTACGGCTACGCCGTTAGTCACCTGGTCGATAATGAGTGAATACGGGCCGTCTGCGACATCCGGCGTTATCTCAACCCCCCTGTTTATGGGCCCCGGGTGGAGTATCAACAGGTCGTCTTTTGCACCTTTAAGCCTCTCTGAAGATAATCCGTAGAGGTTTGAATACTCACGAGCTGTTGGAAATAGCGGGGCGCCCTGGCGCTCGAGCTGAAGCCGGAGCATCATTATTACGTCGGCCCCGTTAATCGCTTTATTAAAGTCGTATTCCACGGTAACAGCTCCGCCGGAGCCGAGGGCTTCAATACCGGGAGGTATCATCGTCGGTGGCCCGGAGAGAGTGACTTCCGCGCCGAGCTTCGTTAGTGCGTATATGTTAGACCTTGCCACCCTCGAATGCGCTATATCGCCGACAATGGTTACCTTTAACCCACTTACCTCTTCTTTATGCTCCATGATAGTAAGCAGGTCCAGGAGGGCCTGGCTCGGGTGCTCCCTCATGCCGTCTCCGGCGTTAATGACGGAACAATTAAGGTGCCTTGATAACATATGCGGCGTGCCGGCCACGGGGTGTCTTACCACTATGCAGTCGGGCCTCATGGCTTCGAGGTTCTTGGCGGTATCCTTTAGGGTTTCACCCTTGGAGACGCTGCTCTGCGAGATGGAGATATTAATTGCGTCGGCACTCATGCGTTTGGCTGCTATCTCAAAGGAGGTCCTCGTCCTTGTGGAGGGCTCGTAGAAGAGGTTTATTACGGTCCTCCCCCGAAGCGTAGGGACCTTCTTTATCTCCCGTTCACTTACCTCTTTAAAGTTCCTGGCCGTATCTATTATGAGCCGGATCTCGTCAGGGTCAAGTTCGCTTATGCCGAGCAGGTCTTTTTTCTTGAGGCGCATATCTATTTCTTCTCGCTGGTCTTATCTATCAAAATAACGCTCGTTACCCCGTCCATCTCTTCTAGCCTTACCCTCACCCCTTCGTTTGGGGCTGTGGGGAGGTTTTTACCGACATAATCCGGCCTTATCGGCAGCTCTCTATGGCCTCTGTCTATAAGCACTGCCAGCTGAATGGCGGCAGGGCGGCCAAAATCCATAAGGGCGTTCATCGCTGCCCGGATGGTCCTGCCGGTGAAGAGGACGTCGTCTACGAGGACGACAATCTTACCGTCTATGGAGAATTGTATATCCATCTCCTTTAAGGGCGGGTTATCTCCGGTAAGGCCTATGTCGTCGCGGTAGAGGGTAGCGTCCACAGAGCCCGTAAGGACTTCTTCACCTTCGATACTGGCTATTTTAGCGCCAAGCCTCTGGGCGAGCGCGTTACCCCTCGTTGGAATACCAAGGAGAACGAGGTCACGGGAGCCGGTATTTTTTTCGAGTATCTCGTGCGCAATACGCGTAAGAGCCCTCGCTATGGCCCTCTCATCAAGAACTATCACGTTATTATATCGGCCCTTTCAGTAATAAAATCATATGGTTACGGGATGAAGTTCAGCCACCGGAATAAAAAAAAGCTCCGCAGCCGCATTTATGCGGTGGCAGAGCTTACCTGTTGTAGTATTGATTCTCTTCATCGTATTCCCTTCTTAATCTCTCTGGATTAAGTTAAAGGGTCATAGTAATTAACGGTATCTAATTATGATACGCCGCTTAAGCGGTTGCGACTAATATTTTTATCGAAGTCTACTAAAAATCCTCAAATCGTTCAATATCGAAGTAAAAGTTCTTCTTCCACTTGCCGAAGAAGATCATGTCAACTTCCCACCATACGATTATCCTTACGGAGTTATCCTCTTTTTCTACCGATATCTGCTCATTGTCGAGCTCCAGACCTAAGTTAACAATCTGTGTGTGAAGATTAGACTTGATCTTAGCGGCTTTATTAAACTCGGCGTTATCTATGGCTGATTTTACTTCAAGCTTCACCATCTCATGCTTGAAGTACATCGGTATGAGTTTTATGCCAAAGTAACCGATAATGAAGAGTAAAACGACCGTTATAAGGATCTTAGAAGTAGTTATCTCTCCGCGCTCGTTCATTATTGATTTTATAAACATACGTGTAATTTATAACCTTAAAGCCCGTTATAGTCAATCTTTTTCTTTTAGGTTAAGCTCGCTCGAAGCTTCGTCACCCGGAAAGCCTTTCCCTGCCGACGCTTACATACTGGAAGCCTTCGGCGCGCAGTGCGTCTCCTTCGTATACGTTGCGTAGATCGATTATTCTGGGCTCCTTTAAGAGCCCTTTTATCCTCTCCAGATCAAGCTTCCTGAACTGGTTCCATTCTGTCAGTATTATAAGGGCGCTTGCGCCGTCGGCCCCTTCATAGGAGTCTTCGCAGTACGAGACACTCCCTGCGAGCAGCTCCCTGGAGTGCTCCATGCCTGCCGGGTCGAATACGCTGACAACGGCCCCCTCTTTAACGAGCCCCTCTACTATTCGAATCGCCGGAGATTCCCTGATATCGTCGGTATTGGGCTTAAAGGTGAGTCCTAGGGTAGAGATTTTTACCCCCTTCAAATCTCCTCCGAGAGCGCGTTTTATCTTCTCCAGCATTATCTGTGTCTGACGCTCATTTACCTCAACCGCCGCTTCAACTATTTTGAAGGTAAAATCGTTATTTTTTGCAATCTTTGTAATGGCGAGCGTATCCTTAGGAAAGCATGAGCCTCCGTACCCCGGGCCGGGGTGAAGGAATTTCGGCCCTATCCTGTTGTCGAGCCCCATGCCCTTGCTAACCATGTGCACGTCGGCCCCGACACGCTCACAGATGGACGCTACCTCGTTTATAAAGGATATTTTGGTCGCCAGGAAGGCGTTTGAGGCGTATTTAACGAGTTCGGCGGTCTCCACGTTGGTAATAAGCACCGGTGTTTCTATCAGGTATAACGGGGAATAGAGGTCTTTAAGGATTTCTATGGCGCGCTCGCTTCTCGCTCCAAGGACCACCCGGTTCGGCTTCATGAAATCCTCTATCGCCGAGCCTTCCCTGAGGAACTCGGGGTTTGAGGCGACATCAAAGCTGTGCTCATCTTGAACGGAGCCGACGATCTCTTCTATAAGCCTTCCGGTGCCGACCGGTACGGTGCTCTTGGTTACGATCACCTTGTAGCCGTTAAGGTTTTCTGCAATCGAGCGGGCGACATCCTTAACGTAGCTCAGGTCCGCTCCGCCATCATCTTTAGGAGGCGTTCCGACGGCGATAAAGACGACCAGCGACTCTTTAATGGCAGTTTCAAGGTCTGTAGTAAATGAAAGCCTCTCTTCTCTAATATTTTTACTGACGAGTTCGGCTAGCCCCGGTTCAAAGATGGGAATCTCCCCCCTCTTTAGCATCTCAATCTTCTCGGCGTCTTTATCGACGCATGTTACATTTACACCGAAGTCGGCAAAGCAGGTGCCTGTTACCAGCCCTACGTAGCCCGTGCCTATCACGCAAATCCGCATTTTTAATAAGACCTTTCCAAGGTAACTGGTTTCTTTTAAAGGGTGGTTGATTGAAAAGATTAAAGAATGAAATATGGAGCATTTATAATAAAAAAGAGCTTAAGGATACTGCCAAATACTCTCTTAATCAAGCTTCAATCAATGAGCATTTTACAAGAAAACGGGTGGTAAGTAAAGACAGATGTTCTTCTATTCGCTATACGCAGTGAGTAGTATAAAAGGAATTTACAGGCTACCTTCAATCTTGTCAACAATAAATCTGGCAAAAGAAAAAGAACAGGTAAATGCCGGAGAAACAGCATTTAGAACGTGCATTGAGCGCTCGCCCTCTTCTACCACAAAATCCATTACCAGGGTGAGACTATCTGTGTCGATGAGCTGGGCGCGGATGCCAGGCCTTAAAAAACTCCCGAAGTTATCAATGTCAACCGAGCGCACCAGCCGTGCGGCCTGTCTGCGCAGGTACTTGCCGAAGTGCTTCTTTATCTCCTCAAAAGTAAGCTTTCTGAAGTTGGAGGAGTTAGAGAGGAACATGCGCGCCTCGTAGTTTATGATCTCGGCGAACTCGGAGGGGCGAAAATTCTTCATGCCGGAGTAATTCTCCCTCCAGAAGGTCGGCGTTGCGCTCGGGCCAATCTTAACTTTACCGTCTACCGTCTTGGTATAGTGTACGCCCAGGAAGGGGTTATCGAGGTCTGGGACAGGGTAAATATGCCTCTTCACCAGCGTCGGGTCAAGATACTCCATATATAGACCCTTAAAGGGTATAAGTGTGTACTTACGGCCCAATCCGAAGTGATGGGCCACCTTGTCGGCATAGAGACCGGCGGTGTTTATGAAATACCCGTACCCGATGCTTCTCTGAGATGTAACGGCAACACCATCTTCAGGTGCGCTAAGGAACTCTTCGCCTAAAAGTAGCCTTACGTTGCTCTTGAGATTAGCAGCTATATGCTCTACCACCTCACCCGGGTTTATCGTCGATGTGCTCGGCGACCATAAGGCTTTTCCTGTGGTCAGGGCATTTGGTTCGAGCTCCGCAAGCTCTACTTCGCCCACCATCTCAAGGAGCACACCATTCGCGTCACCTCGCCTCTTTAGCTCAGAGAGCATTTTAAGTTCACTCTCATCCCTGGCCACTACAACCTTGCCGCATTGAAGAAGCTTTAGCCCGTGTTCCAGGCAATAGTCGGTTAAGAGTTTATTCCCCTCTACGGTAAAACGAGCCTTCAGGGTATCAGGGGTGTAGTAAAACCCGGCATGTACGACGCCGCTATTTCGTCCGCTGGCGTGGAGAGCAAGGGAGGGTTCCTTATCAATGACGGTAATGCTAAGATCGGCTCTTCTTTGGCTCAGCTCACGAGCTATGGTAAGCCCCACTATGCCGCCGCCAACTATGAGTATATCGGTATTAATATTGTCTTTTGGCATATAGTCTGAGGTTTGAGCGGTTAAAAGAGGTGCTAACAGTAGGAAAAAAGTCCTAAACCATTTAAGATGCGGGGCGCTAACCGCAAACCGTTTAAATATGAATGGATCCTTTGGTGGAAAGCCGGTATAACCGCTAAGAGAAATCATTAGCGACTTAACCACCAACGGATCAATCGAGCCTTAGGGTAAACTTTATCCCCTATCGAATGTACTATAGTCTAAAGAAACTGTCTACGGTGGATTTCAGGAGAAGCTAGGCACAGGTTAGCCTATCATCATAAAAATGCAGTAAATCGACTTTTTAATGTGGGCCTTTCGGGAAGACCTTGCACCAAAGTCCAGGTACTTGCCGTTTACGGGGAAATATTCTGGTTAGGAGCGTTTTTAAGGGAAAAAATGTTGGATAAAGCTCGGAGAAAGAGGTCTTTAAGGAAAAAGGCTACAAGCCGGAAGCCAGTAACCTATAGATTCTATTGGTCGGGGCGAGAGGATTCGAACCTCCGACCCCTTGCACCCCATGCAAGTGCGCTTCCAGGCTGCGCTACGCCCCGTCTTGTAGAATCTTTCTAATAGCGTGTAATTCTTCTTTTATGCTCTGCAAAGTCTTTAGGTACTCTTCACTGTCGAGAGGCTTAGTGAACTGCATTTTGTTGATCAGCGCTTTTTGCGAGACCTTGTTTGATGTATGAAGCTCCTTAAGGCGTCTCTTTGCGCCCTCCAGTGTGAACTTTTCATTATAGAGCAGGTTTTTTATCTCGACAATTAATTCAACATCTTTTTTATTATAAACCCTCTGCCTGCTGGCGGATTTCTGGGGCCTTACAATCTTAAACTCGCTCTCCCAGTATCTGAGCACGTAGGGCTTAACACCGGTTATCTTCGATACTTCGCCAATCTTAAAGTATAGTTTGTCAGGTATCTGATTCACTGTCCCCAAATAATCACGATTTTATAAGTTTTCAAGTAGGTGGCTCGATCAACAATCACGAATTTATAAGCTTTTTTAGTATCTGGCTCGATTTGAAGGTCATTACCTTCCTCTCGGAGATCGTTATCTCTTCGCCCGTCCGAGGGTTGCGCCCTCTCCTCGCCCTCTTCTGCCTTACTGAGAAATTACCAAAACCGGAGATCTTGACGATGTCGTTCACCTCAAGTTCTTCTTTTATAGTTTCAAAGAGAAAATCTACGACCTCTGCAACGTCTTTCTTCGAGAGCCCGGCTTTACCGTATGTAATTTCAACAATGTCCGCCTTGGTCATTTTTACCCTCCTAAGTGGATATAGCAGGCGATAGAGCTATAAATTAGTGTCCTCTGATCTCAGCATTGAAGTCTTGCTCCAGAAGCTTGATTATACGGGAATGGACTTTGTCGACCTCAGCGTTCTTAAGGGTCCTGTCCTTCGCCCTGTAGGTTACCCTGAGCGCCAGGCTATGAGTTCCCGGAGCGAAGCTTTCATCACAGTATACATCAAACAGTTCAACTGTTTCAACAACTTTTGTGGGAAATCTACTTATTGATTTTAAGATTTCCCCAAAAGGAACTGTTTTCTCTATAACAAAGGCAATATCTCTTGCGGATTCAGGGTAACGATTGATTGAGTTATAGCTTGTTTCCTCATAGTATACGCCTGTTATAGCAGAAAGGTCAAGCTCAAAAACATGTATTGGGTCTTTTGTTCCTAATTTAGTTGATATTTGCTGAGAAATTTCACCAAAAAAGCCGGCGTCCACTCCGCCGAGTGTAATCGAAGCGCACTTGCCGGAGTTTAGATAATTTACATCCGAAGATTTAACCTCTATATTATCAGGAGTTATGCCGAGAGATGAAAGAAGCATCTCAACTGTCCCCTTGAGATCGTAAAAGTCTATATCGTCGTCGGTTTGGTTCCAGGAATTCTCAGTGCGCCTTCCATAGAGAAGCCCGGAAATTTTCCAGCTTTCACTTGGTATGGCATCTGCTAATATAAATACTGGTGAAACCTCGAAGATTCTCAGGTTTTCATTCTTTCTTGAGAGGTTTTTCTTAAGATTATCCAGAAGAGAGGGAATTAGAGACGGACGCATTACCACAGCCTCTTCACTAAGCGGGTTTGTGATGGTAACGGCCGGGGTAGTATCCAGCTGAGTAACCGCAAAGCTCTCACGAGAGACGAAGCTATAATTTATAACTTCATAGAAACCGGAGCTTATAAGGGCCTTCTTAACCCTTCTCTTAAGGCGGTGCATTTCGCCGTCAGTGCCGAGCCTGAAACCCGCGACCGGCAGTGTGGTGGGAATATTATCGAAGCCGCCAAGACGGGCTATCTCTTCGATAAGATCCACCTCGGCTACTATATCGTCGCGAAAGCTTGGCGCAGTGATGGTGAGGAGCCCGTCTGTCGAGCTCGTTACCGTAAGGCCCAGCCTTTCGAATACTTCCGTAGCCGAAGCGGCCGTTACGGGAATGCCGAGGAGCTTTTCCGCTTGCTCCGGCCTGAAACTCACCTCTCTGGATGGTTTTTCACCGGTGCGCAAGTCCACGGCGCCGGTCAGTATAGATCCGCCTGAGAACTCCTTAATAAGCGAGGCGGCTCTGTCCAGGGCGCTCTCGACGCCTTCAATATCGATGCCGCGTTCAAACATAAATGACGAGTCCGTGGATAAGCCTATTTTCCTTGATGTGCGCCTTATGGCCGTCGGCTCGAACCACGCCGCCTCAAGTACGATATCGGTCGTATCGGTCGTTACCTCGGAGCCAGCCCCTCCCATGATGCCTGCGAGCGCCTGCGGGCCTTTAGCGTCGCATATGAGAAGCATTCCTTCATCCAAAACCCTCTCCTTACCGTCCAGGGTCTCTATCTTTTCATTCTTCTCGGCGGTCCGCACTATGATCTCGCCGCCCGCAAGGCGCTTATAGTCGAATGCGTGCAGCGGCTGGCCGCGCTCGAGCAGGACGTAGTTCGTTGCGTCAACCACGTTATTAATAGGACGTATGCCGTGTACTTCGAGGCGCTTCTTTACCCGGTCGGGGCTACCGGTGACAGTAACGCCCTCTATTACCCTCGCCATGTACCTCTTGCAGAGCTCCGGGGCGTTATTGGTGACTTTTATGCGTTCGGCTGCTGAGGCGTCGCCCTCATCCGTCGGCGTTACCCCGGGCTCGACAAAACTCATCCCG
>JAJCZG010000004.1 GCA_029262475.1 Deltaproteobacteria bacterium | reverse complement strand
GTCAAGCACGGTGCTTATGACATCCGGCCTCGGGCAGTCGAAGCGAACGCCGACACTCTGCTCGTGGTCATGGCGATCTATCCATATAACTTTTGAAAGCACCTCTAAATGCTTGTCTTCACTGAAATCCCATTCTATATTGACCCACTCACCCTCATGGATATCCTGACCTGTCTTGAACATAAGGCCAGTACTACTAATATTCTCACTAATAACACTTAGTTGTATTAATGATGCGCATTCTGGTGTTCTTAAACGTATTTTCATAGGATGTTTGATATTCAGACGGAACGCCTTACTTTTACTGAGTTCCATAGATCCACTATCAAGTTTCATTAAGGCCTTTAATGCCTTGGGTGATGGGCTTGTCTTTCCACTCTCCCATCGATTAATTGTTTGAAAAGACTTTCCAAGCTCCCTTGCGAGCCTCTCCTGAGACCACCCGAATCTTTGTCTTAGCTCTTTGATCTTTTTGGGATCCATAATTCACCTACCTCTCAGGTTGGTTTCAACGTCTGATTACTCTAACTCAAATGACTGCATCAGAGTGTCTAAAAAAATTACCCTGGGATAGATCCTGGATAATTCAGAAGCTTGAGTACTGAGTTCGTGACCCTCATTCATGGTAACAATAACTCTTTTCGGGGCGATGTGCTCTTCGATAATCTTCCTCGTTGTCTCTTCCTTGTAGATCCAGTAGGGTAATATAACGATGTCAATGTCATAAGATTTTAAGTTGTATGGTTGCCAGTTCTCCGGAGTCATTTCGGCCTCGCCGATATAAAATATCTCCTTCTTTCCTATATGAATAATATGGCCAAGCACTTTGTCCGGATATAAAGGGCTTACTGAGTGCTTTAACTCAATAAAGTCTCCTTTGATTCCGGGTAAGGCTATAGAGGTAATCTTACCCTTTTCAGTCTTGACCTCCAGTAGTCGATCATTTATTGGCGAGCCTCCTGGAAATCCATCTCTCATTAACTTTATAATCTCCGAGGAAGAAGCAAGCACGGTCTCGGGATGGTTTATAAGGAACGTTCTCATAGTAGCCGGATTAAAATGATCGGGGTGGGAATGTGAAATAAATGCCAGCTGGATTGACGAGAATGGAGCTTCTCCCTTGACCAAATCATGATGTACATTCTCACCGAAGGTGTCAACAAGGATTGCTGTTTCACCTGACCGTATTAACACCCCTTCGTCGGCTACGAGTGTTATCCAGACAGTACCATTATTATTCTCTGCCGCATGCGTCGGTACCGCAAGGTAAAAGATAAGTGCCAAGAGTGTAAATATTTGAGGAATACGATAAGTCATGAAGCCCCCTTACTGTTACCCCTGTTGGCTTACAATCTTTAGTGGGTATACGAAATTTTCAGTAAATCTGAACCCGTATATATTTTAGTACCTCAAGCAACAGACTCTATGCGTCTTTCGAAGTAGAAATGGCCAATGAAATCGTTAACTCCAGGGCTATAAACTTCTTCTAAAAGAACAAAATAGGTGGATTTAGGATAAAGTACCCTACTTAAACTATACTCCATAGTTCATTAAATTACTGTTAGACCTTGAAAAGATGGAACTGCTGGAGCAGCTAGTGTGGGGGCCAAGATAAGGATGAACCGAGCTAAGGGAAAATCATATAAGCGTGTCAAGCACATTGCCTATAACATCAGGCATCGGGTGGTCGAAGCTAACACCGACGCTATGCTCGTGCTCCTCTCTACTCGTCCAGATGACTCTGGAGATGACCTCATAATGTTTTTTTCTACCGAAGTTCCAACTTATCCTGAGAATTTTGCCCTCTTTTAGATAAGTTTGGGTCTTGAACATGAGTCCGATGCTGCTCAGATTCTCGGTGATAGTGCTAATGAAAGGCATATTAACGTCTACATCACCCATTGTCTCATAACCACTGAACCATACCTCTATGGGAAAGTTGGTCTGAAGGCGAAAGGCAACTCTCTTTCTGCTCTCTTTGCCTGTACTCTTAGCATCAATCATCCTAAGTCCCCTCAGAGCCATGGGACTAGGAGTAGCCTTGCCATTCTCCCAGCGGTTCACGGTGCCGAAGCACATACCTAGCTCCCTGGCGAGCCCTTCCTGAGACCAGCCGAATCTTTGCCTTAATTCTTTGATATATTGAGGATCCATAACTTACCTTAACTCACCTTTAACTTTGGCTGGTTTCAAACGGTAATTATGCCCCCGGCTCACTAAAGTGAGCCGGGGGCATACACATTTTGCCTACCATGATGGATTACGGTTTTTGGACCAGCACCTCCGACATCAGGTTGGCGGCAGCATCATACTGCGGATGCTTCACGTTGGTTACCGTAAAGATCACCTGCTCAGGTCCTCCCTCAAAGGTCTCGCTTGAGACCTTGACGGTACCGTCTGCTTGCGTCTTTGAGGCCTTGACCTCTCCGGCTCCAAACCTGTAGCTCACCTTAACACCGTCAACAGACGTCCCCACCGAGTCGGTGATGGTAACAACTGCCTCGCCCATCCACTTGCCTTCGCCGAGGTCGAAGCCCTGAGGCGCGATGTTGGATACGGCCACGGCTCCAACCGGTCCACCGGCAACAGGCGGAGGAGTTGGCGCAACTATCGGGGCAGGCACAACTACCGCCGGGTCAACCGGCGCTGGCCTTGGTATCACTACCGAAGGCGCGCATCCCGCGGCCGTCGACCATGCCGGTGTCTGCGGCAGGAAGTCAGGCATCTTGACCAAATCTACCGTAAAGGTAGTATCCGGAAGATTCACTATCTCCTTTGCCATGAATGACGCCATACCGTAACCGTTCGTGAAGACCACCTTAGACTCGAAGGGAGTAAAGGTAGCCCATATCTCGGCATTCGGCACGCCTACTCCGAACTCGTCTGTGAGTTCGATGATCACCAGCGATGACCAGTTGATATTGTCGCCGTCTATTACATTTACCTGGCTGCTGAAATGCGTGATCACCGGACACATCGTTGCTCCGAGAATCGGCATAACGATTCCACCGGCATCAACTCCGGGAGGCGCCAGCGACCAGTCGGCGAGGGCTGCAATACCCTGCTTCATATTATACGGAAGCTCAAGCTCCTCGAAGTCCGCGTTGTAGCACGGCGGGTCTCCAATGAATCCCGGAGGGCTTAAAGGCACGAGCGCCGGATCCGGAATAGCATGGGACGGACATGCCGCAAGCGACGGGTCGTTACCCGTATAGAGGAGTGTCGTCGGGGATATGCGGCGCTCTATCTCGATGCCGTACCCAAGGTCAGGCCTGTCGCATATGGCCCCGTGAGGCACTAGGTCAGCAGGAAGCGGAGAGAGTGGCAGATCCGTAGTCCTGTTTGCGGGGATTTCAAGCCCCCATGATGTCGTAAGCGGCTCGCCTAGGCCGTAGCAGACAGCCGACGGCTGGACGAGGGCATCGACTTCGTAGCCGAGATAATCGCGCGCCACGATACCAATGCCGGTCATGATGGCCTTTTCTTCTCCAAAGGCGCTCCACGGCCTCGTATCGAGGTTAATATCGTCGAACATACCGCCGGCGAGTATGCCTGCGCGCGGTACTCTGGTGGTAAGTCCGATATCCTGCCTTATGTCATCGATACCTGTTATGGTAACCGGGATGGTCACAGTACCAGAAATCGGGCGATCCTGAGATGGTGAGAGCGAGAAGCCGGCCGGGAGAGTAACCCTAAGCTCGTAAGCTCCTGGCGTAACCCCCAGGGTCTCAAGTCCCCTGAACTCGTAGAAGCCGAGGATCGGGCCTGAAAAGAGCCCGCCCCATTCGCCGCCTGGTACCTGCTGGCCAGTGGGAGTATAGCCCTGCCCTATGACATCGGCGAGGTTATAGGAGCCGGAAGTGGTGCTTGCAACCACTGCGCCAAGAGAATCGACGAGCTCTATCGTCACTCCCTCTACGACACCCTCGTTCTCCTGATCCCAAACATTGTCAGGTATCCATGTGCCCGCTTCAAGCGAGTCGCTGAAGACCCAGCCGCTTATGTAGGAGACATCAGCGGCTGCCGGTGGCACGGTAGGTACGTTTATCTTCTCTAGAATAAAGTTAGAGTCGTACGTGCCCGTGAACCACTGTATATAGCGGCCTGCCCCGTTACGATCAAAATTAAGCGGGTCTCCGAGGGTTACACAACCCGGAAGAGCCGGATTACATGGGATGCCCGTTATGGGGTCGGCGGGGGCGAAGGCGTTAGGGTAGAGTACGTCGGTCACCCACGAGCCTCTGTAGTTAGCAGGAGGAGTAACGTCCATGAAGGCCATCGTCTCTATCTCAAGTATCGGCCCGAAGGCGTAGTTGCCTGCTGCGTCCGTAGTGGTGGAGGCAAGCACGTTACCTGACTTCTCCCTGACATTTACCGTAGCGCCAAGGACACCGAGACCGTCTGTGTCAGAGACGGTACCCGAGATCGTCCCGCCGAAGGCCGGGAGCGTGGCGAAGAGGTTCGGCACGAGTATCGTATCGGTTATCCTTGAAAACTCGTAGTGGCCCGTACCAACAGTAATTCTATACTCCTTAAAAACGTAATTAAGGGGTTTATCCGATATAAACATGAAGTACTGCCCGGCCGGAACGTTATAGATGTCAAAACGTCCGTCTACGTTACTCGCATCGGCAACCGCGACGACCTTGGTAACCGGAGTGTCGGTCCATAGAACCACATAGGCGTCCTTCGGGAACTCGTTGGGCGTAACGCCGATATTCTTCTGAGGAATGAGCGGTATTCCCGGCTCGTCAGCTTCCCAGCCGAGGCCGTCGGCGTCCTCAATGAAACCGCCGATAGAGCCGGTAGCGAGGGGGTCGGTATTGTTGATATTGTTGTCGACAAATCCGAACCATGCCAGGTAGCCGCCGCCTTCCGTTCCAGGGGAGCCAGGCTCAAGAATAATATCCCATTCCTGACCGCCCTCCATCGTGTAGGTGTAGTAGTACTCTCCGGTTGCTAGCGCCGGCGGGGTACCCCTCAACTTGTACTTGCCTGGAACGAGATCTGTGAAATGACAGTAGCCGGTAGAATCTATAAAGCCGGGGCCGTATATCATTCCGCCCTTCGTTGTGAAGCTCCCCGAGCCGTTTCCGCTCGTGCAGCTTTGAACGAGGAGCCCGTCCATGTCAAAAAGCTCCATAAACACGCCGGCGAGGGGCGGATCCTTTAGTACTCCGTCATCCGCGCCGTTTACCGCATTCTCCGTGTAAGCATAGGCGAGCATGTTGGCGCGCGGCTCCGCATTTAACGGATCCGGGTTGTTATTCAGATCCCTGTAAAGCATCGGCAGGTAGGCGTCTACCTGAGTAACGGCAGGCAGATACGAACAGACGTTAGGCGGGCCGCAGCTTGTAAGATCGAAGACGCGGCTCGTAGTCTGGTGCCCCGGGGCGCTGTAAGTGGCGACATAAAGGCCGCCGTCAGGCACATTCGCCGTCCAATTGTTATCGACCCCGGATATAGGGTTCAGCGGGTCTAAGACCAGCGGAAATGTGCCGTAAGCCACAAATGCCCCGGTCTCCATATCCTGAACCATTACCCTGGCGCCGTCTACCTGGTAGAACTCGGAGCCTCCGTTCATAGGATCGGTAAAAACCGGCAAGCGCTGTGCGACGGGAAAGCCCATGATATTCATAACCCATGAGACAGTCCCCTGGCCGCTGAAGACGTTACCACCAATCGTGGCCGCCTGAAGGCTCTGCGGCTGGACAGTCAGTGCCAGCATCAATACAACTGGCAAAAACACCAGATACTTAAAATATCTCTTCATTTAACTCTCCTCCTAATGCCTGCTCATAAATAGACTGATGATCATAATATATTGTAGTATTACTCTGATGAATTCCGAGGTGATGAGCAGGTGTTAAAAAACAAGAACCTAAAACGATCATGAATACTTAACAATGTTGCACTCTTATATTTAGAATAACTCCTATAGTTGCCTGAGATCTGGAAGTGCGATAATTAATCGTAACGCCGGATCTCTAAAAGAGAACACCTCCTTTCAAGGGTTACTTTGTATAACTTAATATTGCGGCCCGAAACGAAAGCTGGCTTTAGTGTCCATCAAGAGAGGAAACCTCACGCTCTGTGACGACCCGGCAATGAAGAAGAAGTGCATAAGGACGAAATAACCTCCGGCGGCCAAGAAATTAACCGGGTGATTCTATCCTCCTATGCGCGCATATTCACTATGTAGTTGTTGATTGGAAGCTGCAATTAAGTAAAGTGCGTAAAATTATGCCGAAGCATGGTGCTTGGGGCTTATGCTACTTAGCCACTTAGAAAATATATAACATTACGCAATTTACTTAATGACAACTATCTTTGTTGTAAGTATATAAAAATATATAGCAGTAAACAATCAGGTACACGGTTGGTTTTTTATCAACCAAAGGGTTGGTTTTTCTTATATATTTTATTGAGAGAGCGATGGGCAAAGCGAGTAAAGGAGGAGTAACTAGCTGTAATATATATATATTATGGAGTTTTGATCAAATTTATTTAATGTCAGAGAATTCCGTTCCGCAATACAAATCTGACTAGGCCTGCTACATCATGTACATCTAATTTCCTCATAAGATTTATCCTATGCGATTTTACTGTTGCAAGGGATATAAACAATTTTCCAGCTATCTCCCTACTTGTCATGCCATCTGCTATATAATTTAAAATCTCTTTCTCTCTCCTGGTAAGCGTATCAATAGGCTCGACAACGCCCTCTGAGGACAAAACCTTGTCAACGTAATTACTGAGCAATTCGTTTGAGACCGAATGGCTGGCGAAGCGTTTGCCGGAGAGCACGGCATCGACAGCCTGCAATATGTCAACGGCTGCGGAGGTCTTCACCACATAAGCCCTTGCTCCAGCCTTGAAGGCATTTACGGCATATATGGCCTCCTCATGCATGGATAATATTATGACCTTGGTTGCAGGGAAATCTTTGCAGATCTTTCCGGTAGTCTCGATACCGTCCATGCCCTTCATGGTTATATCCATAATAACGATCTCAGGACTCAATTCACCGACCTTGGTGACCGCTTCGGAGCCGTTCTCAGCTTCTCCGACTATGCTAAACCCGTCACGTGATGAAAAAACCTTCTTTATTCCGTCTCTTAGAAGTGGATGGTCGTCCACAAGTAATACACTTACATCCTTCATTATTTAGTCGTCTCCTTTATTCTGCCTCAGGTGTGAACTCTATAGAGGCACGGTAACCTCAACGGACGTGCCCTTTCCCGGATATGAGTCAATATTAAGAACCCCTTTCATGTGTTTTACCCTCTCACGCATAAGCATGAGCCCGATACCCCTTCCCCTCTTGAATTTTATCTCGTCCTGAGAGAAGCCGTGTCCGTCGTCAATGACCCTGAATTCAAGTGATTCGGCGTCAGTATTTATCGTTACATCCACATTCTTCGCCTCTGAGTGTTTCGTAATATTCTGGAAGAGCTCCCTGGTAACCCTCAGGAGAAGTTCCCTTGCCTCATACGGGACTGATTCCACTCCGTCACCGATACTAAAAGATACGGAGATATCACCCTCCTTAAAAAAGATCTCAGCGTACCAGCGTATCGCGGCCGCTACGGATGTTCCAGCCGGAAGAGCTGGGTAGAGACTGGAGTTAAGTGACCTGGTGGCCTTGATAGTCATCCTGAGAAGTTCTTTTGTATCAGTGAAGAGTGTTTTCTGCCTCGCATCATTTTGGTCGGATTCATTAATAAGTGTAATCAAGTTAAGGTTTATCAGGGAAAGATTTTGTCCTATATCCTCATGGAGCTTCTCCGAGAGCACCTTTCTTTCCTTCTCCTCAATCAGCGACATTTCAATCGTCAGGCTGTGAAGTTCTTCGGTAAGTAAATCCAATTCATCTTTCTTACTCCTCAGGGTATTCTCGGCATGTCTTCTCTTAGCGTCCTCTATGGTAAGCTTATCGGCGTAACCTTCAACCTTGGCGGCATATGTGATGCTATTCTTGAAGAAAAAGATGACCAGCATGCTGAAGAGCATGCCAACGCCAAGGATTACCCACGCGTGCCAGTCTTTGATATGAGCAAAGTATTTTTCTATCGGTCTTGTCTTTACGAGCCACATCCTGTCGGCGACACCGAAAGCATACGAGGCCTCCAGACCGTGTGGAGGAGACGTTTCTTCGGTACCACCTTGAGCGTCTTCTCTAGAGAGACGGCTTAAGTGTGAGTAAAGAGGCTTAAGTTGCCCACTTGGCGATATGTCGTAAAGATAAACATTTAGCCCCTTCGGGCTAATCGTCTTAAATGACCTCTCAATCATCTCTCCTACCCTGAAGGCCCCGGCCACAAAACCCTTCAAGCGGGCTCTTCTCTCCTCGACTGTTTGGGGAAGAACGCCACTTTGATAGATGGGCGCAAATATCATGAACTCGTCCGTCTCTTCATTGCCATGACGTTGTTTGATACCAGGCATAGCGGTTATTTTACCGGTATCGCGTGATCTTCTTAACACCTCTAATACAACCGGATCAGAGGCCATGTCAAACCCGAGAAGCTCACTATTCTCCTCAAAAGGTTCAATGTAGGTTACAGGGAAGTATTCGCCTCCTTCGCCCAACCCCTTCAAAACACCATCTGTATCTACTCTACGAAGAGCATCGACAAGGACGTGGCCTGAAACATGAAACCCACTCCCATCAGCGCCGTCGTATGAGGGTATCCACTCGAGCGTACGTATGGCGTCACGGTCCCCAAGGATATGCTCTGCGAAGACACTGAACTCTTCCCTCCCTATATTATTTGAGGTGTTGAATAACAACTCAAGCCTCTCCAGCTCCTTGCTGCTGGTAAGTACCGACAACTCTATGGCCTGGAAGCGATCCTCCGAGTGACCAATAAAATCCTCCCTGATTGTTTTGAACTCCTCGTTGCGAAAAATCAGGAAGCCCATAATTGATATTATGACAGCAACCGCTGCGGCTAATACAGGAGCGTAGTTCCTGGCAAGAAAGGCCCTCTTTACTCCAATCCCGGTCTTAAAACCCTTGAAGCCCGATGAAGCATCTTCAGGGTCTTTCGCCCTACCATGATCCTGCCTATTAATAGGTTCTCCGTCATTAGTGACATCGGCAAGCTTAACGAAGTTCATAAGTGGAGCGCTTACAGACCTCGCCACCCACCATCCTATAAGCAAAATTATTATAAAAGCAATTACAGAACCAGCCGAGATGAAGATGATGGTGTTTCTTGCCGTCCTTAAAAAATTGAGCCGCCTTTCCTGAATTACCGCCTCTTCTACCGAGATGAACCTTGAGAGTTCATGGCGCAGTTCATCCATGATTCTCTTTCCATGGCCGCCAGCGATAAGGTCTCTCAATTCACTGTGGGTCGCCGTGCGCCTGTCAATCTCTTTTCTTAACTCTATAGCCTCCGAAGCCTTATCCCTTAACTCAACGGAGAGATGAGAGAGGGTGGCGACGATCTTCTTTACTCTGGTTTTATCATAAGCTCGCTCAATAAGTGACTCAAGCCCGGAAAGATTGTTGTCGAGCTCGGCAATTCCCTGAGAGGATAAGGCGCGCTCGCCCACACTACCGTTAACAATGGAATCATTACGCAGGATCTGGGTTTCGTCAACAAAATCTCTTATTTCGGCTACAAGGCGTTCGCCTTCTTCGTTCCCTGAGCGTACAAAGGCCGTCTTCATAATCGTAAGTACTTCGCGTATTCGTTTAAACGGACCCACAGCAGAGTAAGCGCCGGTTACACTCAAGTCGCCTGGCATGGAGGCCTTCAGTTCCCCTGTACCCATCTCGTTTCGGTCCATCTCTGGAACTGACGCATTCTTCCATTCGGAGAAGAGCTCCTGTAATTCTCGGTAACTTCTCCTCAGGGCATCACTATCAAACCATCTCTCGACTATTTTAACGAGGCCTTTAAGGCCCATGTCGAAATCAGCTCTCCCGGCCTCAGACGCCTCAAGGCTCTTCGGAGCGCCTGTTGCGAGAAATTCCAGCATGAATACCTCCTGAGTCATCAAGGACGAGGTTGTACTTCGTACGGCGCTGCTAGCTTCTTTCTCTCTGGCCTCAGCAAAGATGGTGCCGAGAGAATCCAGCTCAGCCATCATCTGCCAAATGACCGCCCTGCCCACACCCGTCTCAAGCAGTGCCTCCATCTCCTCGACTTCAGTCGACCTGACACTTATCTCTTTTCTCAGAAGAATCTCTTTAGCGGCCGCCTCCTTCAGCCACCGGTCCACAAGCTCTTCTATCCTTTTTAAATTTCTCACCTGCACGGGGTTGTCTGATACGAGATTTGCGGTCTTATTGAGTGTGGCTTCGAAGCTTATGAGAGCGCTCTGGTAAGGCTCTAGAAACTCATCTTTACCTGTTATGAGATAACCTCTCTCCCCTGTCTCAAGGTTCAAGAGCTCCTCCGTCAGTTCGTGTCCTTTAGAGATTACCTTCTCTGTATGCGCCACCCACCTGGATGTCTCCATAAGGGTGTTTATAGAAAAATAGATAGCTACCGCGAAGACGATCAACAAACCTACGGCGATAATATTGCCCAAAAGGATCTTATACTTTAGCTTAATGTTTGGAAAACGCTTCATCATAAGGTAAGCCTTTGATTGATCTCCGGCCTCTTTTGTAGCCGTTTTGTTCCTATAGGTCACGCGGCTAGTGAGCTGCGTGGAAATTGTCAATTGTAACCGTTTTTACAGAGTGCCCGAGAACGACCTGGTTAAGAGGTATGGTGCGCCGCTCCTTGTTCTTCGTCTTCATGATCGTCGCAACAGCCCTATTGAGGTCAACATACTTCCAACGTAACGAAAGAATCTCTTCAAGTCTCATGCCGGCATTGGTCGCAAAGATTATTATCTCTTGCAACCATACGGGCGAAGCATCAGGGAGCTTTCTTTCCTCGTACTGATCTAGCCACCTATCACGGACGTTATTGTCGCGCGCTAGGGATACACGCTTAACCGGGTTGTCGCGCGCTAGCTCCCACTCTCTAGTGGCGAGAGTGAAGGCATGCTTCGTGAGGGCAAGCTTCCGGTCCTTAGTCCCGGTTGACATCTTTACGACCTTGCCCCTTTTATAGAGTTCCATATCATACCTCCTTTAAAGGTTACGGGCATGATAGGTCCGGCTTCTCCTTTTCAGGAGATTATACCTCAGACCCAGTTGCTTCATCAATCGCTCTTTTCACTATTTGATCTAAGCCAAGCCGGTGGTTTTAAGGGGGACTTAGCTTTCCTGGCTTTACCGCTATAAGCTTTGATTCCATGACCCATTCTTCTATCTCTGTCGGATCAAAACGCAGGAGCCCATGGCATGAATCAATCTGGGCGATTTTAAGAACAGGGATAATTTTAGCCCTTTTCTTTAACAATAATTACTCCTTACGGTTTTAGGGGTAGAAAAAAAACACCCTCGTATATAGGGAGTGTTTGATTTTTCGTCTCTATATGTAATCTGTAATTAAACCTGAAATGAAGCAAGGAGGCACACTATGCCAGTAGCGCCTGTACCCGGACCGATCAGTCATGAATTTGGAGAGGATAGACGGACTAGAACGCACAACGGTGTTGATTACACTGCCAGTAAGGGTACGTCCGTGAAGGCGAGCGCGAGCGGACGTGTGGTTGCCGCCTATCACTTTAAACCGAAAGAAGATGTAACCGTAGAGAACGGAAAAGAAAAGAAAAATTTACAGGCGCTTATGGAAATGTGATAGTGATATATCATGGAAAGAACATAAAGACACAAAAACATACATATACGCTATATTCCCATCTTTTTGATAACAGGGCTCTGAGGAAGGGTGGACGTGTCAAAGAAGGCCAACTGGTAGGCTTTGTTGGCAATACCGGCACAAGGGCGGATTTTGACAAGAAGGATCGCGGATATAAGCTTCACTTTGAAGTACTCGAATCAAAAAAAGAGCTTCGTAGTTGGCGCATGAGGTTAGCGGCCGACTATGGAAGTCAGAACCAGAGATTCCGTAAAGACCCCGAAGGGTTCTTAAAGAGCTCTTTTAAGGCGGTATTTGCAGGTGACCTTGTAAAGGAAGCCCTGGATAGGCTTAAGAAAGAAAAGCTGGATATATCTGGGATATCCGAGCTTGTGGGTAAGTGGGCGGAATATGCAACGGAATCCGGATATGTGGGCGTAACAGTGGCGGCACCTGTATATGGGCCTTTAGGTCCAAAGGTAGGGGCATATTATAATCTTAGTGATGAGACCGCGTATGTATCTTTTGGCGTTGGACTGTTTACGAGTCCTTCGGTGAATGTCGTCTATTCGCCGGATGAACTAGCTACCGTTAGCCGGGGCGCTTATGCCGGGCCTATTGATATTAGTGAAAGTTTTGAAAGCATCCCCGGGCCGAACACATTAGAGTTTAATAATAGTCGAAAAGGTGTCGGCATTTATTTTGAAATCACACTACCTGTCCCGCCCGGACCGACGCAGCCATTTAACTTTCATCAATTTGGACGGTTATAATCTATGGCAAATATATATTTTGGTTTATTTTGTTTGATCTACGGGATAATCGCGATTCTATTCAGCGGGCCGATTACCAGATTTCAAATAAAACTACAGTCTATGATATTTGGCGACGTGTACAATTTTGAGTTTGAACAATTCATCTGTGTTGTAAGTGGTATAATTGGAATTCTTGCAGCAATTGTAATATTCATGGAGGTATGGGGTATTTGGGCTATAATAGGCGGGACGAATTAGTATCCGTAGGACTATCGCCCCACACACCATACGTGACTTGATTAGTAAGCATCTGCAAGAGTAATCTTCCCCCCGAAAAAGTGGACGCCAAGTTAAGCGGCATTTAGCTACTCGAATTCGAGAGGCGACTTGTAGCCAAGTTCTGTCTCTATGCGCACCTTGACAAGAGGTCGGTGAGAGTGAAACAAGAAGTCAAGCAAGGTCAAGTGATTGGCACATCCGGCAGGACCGGCACGAGGCAGGACTTCTACAATCGCAATGGCGGATACGAGCTTCACTTTGAGTTAATAAAATCATCAACCGAGCTTACCTGGGTAAAAGCTGGAAATCTTGACTTCCATTTTGCCGACGAGAATAAACGCAAAGACCCTGAAAGGTTTATACGGAGTCCGTTTAAGGCTTAGTCTTCAAGTAAAAAACCCTGATAACTATCCACTCTCTCCGGAGGTCAAAAGAGCGCTAAGTTTATTTAGTGATTACATCGGTAAGGACAAAACCATAGTTGTAACCGGCGGCGACAGGCCAGTTGATACAGATATCGGGGTCAAAAAAACCAGTCAACATATATATAAGACAGCCGCCGATATATACGTGGTTGGGCAGAGTCATATCCAGACGGCAAATCAGGCAAAGGATTCCAGCTTGTTTAATGGGATAGGCTGGTATGAGGAAGGGTATTATAACCCTGAAAAAAACGTAGGCCCCCATGTACATGTTGATTTAAGAGGCACGCCTGCTAGATGGGGTTATGATAAAACTGGTGAATACTATCCGGGCTACTTTCCCAAGTATCCTAAATGATTTTAATATGAAATCAAGTGAGCAAACTCAACGGGAGATCTTATGGCTAAATATGGAATAAAAATACTTGCGCTGATCGGAATCATCTGTTTTACGAATGCCTGTGTTGCACAGCAATATGCAGAAGTGAAACTAGAGACCGTAATTCAACATGAAGTAGCAGAATATCATTATACCGACAATGAAAGTAAAATGCTAAATGATGCAAAAGAGGTAGTTAAGAAATATTGGATTGCTCCGTCGTATGAAGCTGAATACAATTTGTATTCAGAGAGCTATAAGAATATGCTGAGACGAACAAGGCAAATTGATAATGCAATAGATTATAAGAATTCAAAACAACCAGATGAGTTTTATTGGATAAAACAAATATATATAAAGTCATGGATAAAAGATAAAGAAAAAAATGGGTTTTATAAACTTGTCAAGATTGCAGTCTTAGCTGAATGGGAAGAGGAAGGATATGAAGGGATATACTTTATTACCTTCGATATGGTTAAAGAAGAAAACAACTTGAAGATCGACGATATAAAGATGTGTGGAGAAAGTATATAGGGGTAATTTGGAGCTTTTAGATCATTCTCAGTGAGTTAAGGAAGGCATCATGACAAAGAATATCTCAAAAGTACTTCTGCTGATCGGAGTTCTCTTTTTTACTACCGGCTGCTCCGCAAAGGTATATAGAGACTTTAAGGAAAAGGCTGTCATAAATTCGGTGATGACATATGCAGAGACTGCAAGAATTACTACAGTCACAGAGAAAGAGGATAAGAGATTGACTCTTGTCATACTCTCTGATGGAACAAAGTTTGAAGTTCCATTGGTACGTGTAATGGTAATTGCGGTTTTGAGAACTCCGGCTGGAGCACCCTATCTACTGTTATCTGCTGCAACATGTAGAGAGTGTGACATGAATCAATCAATATATATCGTACCACAGAAAATATCAGTCAGCAGGGACTATTTGCCACGTAACAGTTACCCCGGTGTATTTGAGACCTATGACACTGGAGAGTTGGCAAGGGAAATCAGGATGTTTTACGGTCGGTGCTTACCGGAAGCAATAGATGTAGTCGTATGGTACGGTAAATATCTTGACGAAAATAATCGGTGGAATGTGGTGGAGTATGTTATTCGTCTAACCTGCGGTAGTCGAGAAAAGCGTTTACAGGTAACGACTTTTTAGAGTAGAAGAGTCATGGTCTTCCGGTTAAGATAGTTTTACCAGAAACTAATCTTAATTAAGGAGGAAAACCATGACTCAAAAGCAGTATATCATATCTCGTAAGCTCAACATACTTGAGCTTGGCTCTACACTCGGAAATATCAGCGAGGCATGTCGTAAGCTCGGAGTAAGCCGCCAGCACTACTACGACATCAAAGAGGCCATCGAAGAGAACGGCCTTGAAGGGCTCTATGAGAAGTCCAGACGGGTTCCCCGTTACGCCAACAGAGTGGCCCCGGAGATCGAAGAGCGGCTCCTTGCATACTCTCTGGAATATCCCACCCACGGCCAGGTCCGCACCTCGAATGAGCTAAAGAAGCTCGACATCCAGCTAAGTCCCGGAGGTGTCAGGTCCATCTGGCTCAGACACAGCCTCCAGGTCAAAGGACTTCGTTTGAAGCGTCTTGAGAAGTGGGCTGCCGAGAATGCCGGTATCCTTACCGAATCGCAGGTACAGGCCCTTGAGGAGGCCAAAGAAGAGAGAGAGGCCCACGGCGAGATAGAGAGCCACCATCCGGGCTACTTACTTGCCCAGGACACCTGTTATATCGGCTATATCAAGGGTGTCGGGCGTTTGTATCAGCAGACCGGTATAGATACTCACGCCAACGTGGGCTTTGCAAAGCTCTACCTTGAGAAGACCTCGCTTACTGCTGCCGACTTCATGAACGACAAGGTGCTGCCATTTTACGACGATCAGGGGATAAGCATATTAAGGATGCTCACCGATCGCGGCAGGGAGTACTGTGGCCGTGTCGAGAAGCACCACTACGAGCTCTTCCTGCACATTAACGGCATCGAGCATACGAAGACCAAACCGCGCAGTCCATGGACTAACGGCTGCGTGGAGAGGCTTAATCAGATCATCCAGGATGAGTTTTACAAGGTGGCCTTCAGGAGGAAGCTCTACAGCTCTCTTGATGAGATACAGGCCGACCTAGACACCTTTATGGAGACCTACAATAACGACCGGACCAACCAGGGCCGCTACTGTAAGGGACGTACTCCGGCCGAGACCTTTAAAGACGGCCTGGAACTCTACCAGCGGTATGTCTTTGAGAATGAAAATAATCTGGAAGAAAGGAGGGCGTTGCAGTAAACTGAAAAGGGCTTAGCCGGAAGACCAACTGTCAACGCAAATACTGACTACCGCAAATAAATATTCCATAAGCTTTGCCAGCGGCAAGTTCATTCTGGAAATCCTTGTAGCTTAGGCGCTCCATCTGATTCCCCTTTTGCATTTTTGTTTGTTCTTAAACTTGGCGACTCAGTTTACTTAGGTGTAGACTCTTCAAAAACACTTATTATCTCTCTAAAGCTTTTTGCCTTATACTTCTCATACTCTTCCTGCTTAACATAAAGCCAGTTATATTTCACACTGGACTGAACGGCATTAATGTCTTCGCACCACTGCTTTAGCCGCTCGATTTTAAGCACATCATCAAGGTCTTCACGGCCCTTGGTCTCTACTATCCAAACTTCCTTGTCATTTAATTTCACTATAAAGTCTGGATAGAAGTGTGAAATATTGCCATCGGTATTTTTATAGTCAATCTTAAAGTGTATGGCAAAGTAGTTCTTAACGTATGAAATGATATCTTCGCAACCCTCAAGAAAGTTTGCAAACTGAAGCTCTAAATGACTGTCACCGATTATTCTATTAAATACACTTTTTCTTGGAACTATATAACCTTGATCCTTAACAACAAAGGGTCGGCATTGGCTGATTTTTATGTAGTCCCTTATTTCGGCTTCACCTTTATCCAGTATGGTGAGAGCGTTAATGCTCTTTTTGAAATTCTCGACAACAGTCTTTGTTGCCTCAAGCTCAGAGAGGTTGCGAAGAGTATTTAAGTCATCAAGATTAACAGTAGTTTCAAATAGATGGTTCTGCACAAACTCCTTAACCTTTCCATAAAGAATATCGTAGCCACTTACGAGCCGGAGCTCCTTCATTATCACCTGTGCAAAGTAACCTATAACACTCTGATAGTTTGGAGTAATGGCAAAATCCATCTCAGTCATGTGTGTTATCTCGCCGGTCGTAATGTCTTTAAAAATTATCTCTCGTTTCTCTTTGTCAGAAAATTCTTTGACAGTTATCTTTTTGTGATCGAAAGACGTAACATCAAGCACCGAAATATTTTTGTACTCCCTGTAGATTCTCGGACTAAGTACCGGTATTTGTATGTCGAGTTTTTCTATATCCTTGTTGACATTTTCATTATCAACCTCGATAACAAGTGGGGCATTGGGTTTGGTCCCTTCGCCCATCTCTCGTCTTTCAAGTTCAACACCTTCGCTCCTAATCGACTCAACAAAGTCCATGAAGGCATCCGTGCCAACAACACTCACATACTCTGGAACATCTGGGTTTTGGTACATACGACGCAGGCCCCTTCCAAGGGTCTGCTCCGGTAGTATATTGCTTCTTGAACTATAGGCGCGTAGACCGACAATTGTTGTTACGTTTCTAACGTCCCAACCCTCCTTAAGCATAAGAACGGATACTATCGCCTTATAGGGGCTCTCGGGCTTGTCGATATTATTGGCCGCCTTTCTAAGCTTCTCAAGTTCTTCTTTCTTTTTGCCGGTAGCAGACTCAGATATTGTGCCATTATTCTTTGTATGAATGACAAGAGTAGAGTCCTTCAGGTCCGGATATCTCATCTCAAGGTATTCAGCTACCTCGTCACAGTTCTTGGTGTCATCGGTCATCACGAAGAGAATAGCTTTCTTTCCGAGTTTTCTATGCTCGTCATAAACCTTCTTCCATTCAAGGTAGCCGAGGTGTATATAGTCTTCATACTTCTCAGAAAACTTTGAGCTGTGTTTTTCTGTGAGTTTAGCGCGACTTGCAGAGTCAGGAAGAACCGGGTGCTTGACTACATTTTGATGTATAGCTTCGACCAAGGGGTAATCGGAGATGGTCTGAACGAATATAGCCCCGTTATTGTGCTTCGGAGTAGCCGTTGTATCAACCTGTAAAGACAACTCCCCTCCCTTCATCTTTAGCCTATTATGTATGTCCTCAATAGATTTGAACCATGCCATTCTTGGATCGTGTATATGGTGAGCTTCATCGTTGAGCACGACAAGCTCGTCAATATCTCGTACTATATCACCAAGGTCAATTTTTGAATCTGTCATAGCACCAACCGGACGTTTCCCGAGGAAATAATCTGTAAGGTCTTCGTCTTCAATGGAAGGGTCTTTGCGGTTGCTGTCATAGACGCGATGGATGTTTGTAAGAAATATGTTGCCAGTCTTACTAATCGTACTGATCTCGTCCTGGATATGTAAAGTTAGCTGGAAGTCATCGTGCCAGTTCTGTCCTTCAAAACCGTTATCTGGTAGCATAGGGTCTTCGAAGAAAATCTTAAGGCCGTCGAAATCATTTCTGATACGGTCTAGGACGATTATGTTTGGGGCTATGACTAAAAAGTTTCTTGCAAGACTTGAGTCTTTCTCGTAGAGCTTATGAAAATAGCTCCACACGAGCACAAGGCTTAGAACCTTGGTCTTACCGCTTCCTGTGGCCATCTTTATGATATAACGCCGCCAGTCTTCAGGGAACATTCCTGCCGATACCGCCCCTGAACTATCGAAACGGAGCAGGTCGTATTTGTCCTTTGCTCTAACAACCTCATAGAGATATACAACTGTCTCTATGGCTTCTCTCTGTGCATAGTAATACTTAAACGAAGCCATAGTGCCGTCAGTCTGTGGCAAGAGGTGTTCGGTCTGGAACCACCACTTAAGAAGAGCGGTACTTGTATCGCTTGCGCCCGAGTAGCCAGAGTCACGCCATTCCTTAACCTTCTTTCTGAGCGTAGAAACAAGTGGCGGAAGTAACTTATCGTAACCCTGCTCTCGTAGAGTTTCGTCCGCAGGAAACCACCTGTGTTCAGGGATTAAAACTTCATGCGGAGAGTTTGCGAATTTTGGATGAAGTGCCATTATTAGTCAATTTTCTTTTAGATGTATTTAGATTTAGATTCAATTTACTTTGATTGCCATAACCACGTAGATTTTAAGACTTTTCTGCTTTTATGCCTTAAAGCTTGCATAAAATAGCTTTACTTTGCTAATTTCCAGAAACCTTTCTTAGAAGAACCGCAAAACTCAACCTTCTCTTCTCGTTTTAACTCCTGCAGTAAGTTTGAAATATCCATTCTCTTAAGCTCAGGAAAAATATCCTTAAAGTCATTAAGTAAACCTTTTGAGTTCTTCGAAAGGTGAGAGATTATTAGTTCTTTTTGTTTTTGACGGCTAATTCCTATCAGCTTAGTATGAATACCAGTTTTACCTTCATGACTGTAATACTTATGAGAAAGAAGGTATTTAGAACCACTGGTTTTACCTATCCGTTCAATTATACCAATATCTATGAATTTCTTTCTATAGTCCAAATTAGATACAATTTGGTTTTCTCTGATTTTCTCAAGTTGATATAGCTCCTCAAATGAAAAAATGATACCTCTTTCAGCACTTACCTTCTCAATAAATAGTATAAAACTTATGTCTTTAACTTGAGCGGGTATTATAAGCCTCACCATACTTTCATCGCTTTGCGACAAGTCAGGTAGCCCTTTACCATCCTTAATTGTTTCTCCAAAAATGTCATCAAGCCCTTGCCCTGAACGCTCAACTAATCCAGCTTTTTCCAAGGTTTCTGCAATAGACCTGTTTCTCCAACATGATTTATGAAAAATATTTTCTAAAGTAATACCATAAGGAAGACCGCCGGGACTATCAATAACAAATTCTTCTGGCGAAGCCTTAATTACAATAGAACCATGATTAATTGTGTAGTCTCTATGTGTTACAGCGTTTAGTAGAGCTTCACGTATAGATTTTTCGCTATAAGCAAATACCTCACGCTGGAACAATCCTTCTTGATAAGGAATCCTAATATTCCTTGCATTCAAAGCATCCCAAATCTCGTTATAGATTTTAAAAAAAGGCCCTCGCCAGTTGACCCTGAAATCATGAGCGGTATTATCCTTGCTCTGTCTCCATTCAAAGATAATTTCACTGCATGGAATTAAGGAGTCTATACTATCTTTCTTTCCAAACAGGATTAAGCTCGTATAATTAAGCCCTTTATCAGAGTAAAGGCCGATAGCACGTAACATCTTCTCATTAGAAAAATCCAGGTAATCGCTTCTTCGCGCCTTTCTGGCCCATTGATCTTTATATCTAGTTAAAGCCTCATCATCCAAATCAGATAGCTTAAGTCCGCTAACAATCTTGCCGGGGAAATCTCCTTCTACTTCATTTAAAATCTTTTTCAAGCTCATTAAATCCATTTCAACGAGTGACTCACCTGCTCGCATGGGATAGTTATACTTGCCTGTTGACTTGACTGGCTGTCCGATATGTCGTCCCGGTATATGAAAAATCAACACACGCCCATCTGGATGCATCAATTCTTCTACGTCAACTCTAATCTTGATTTTTTGAAGCAACCCATGAGACAGCATATTGTGGGTTCCAGAGAAAGCTCTTGTGCCTATAACTTTTCTTGCATCATTAACACCTAATATCAGCTTCCCACCACCTTCGTTAGATATTGCTGCACAGTAGTCCGGCAAGTCTTTATCCTTACTAAAAGAGTTTTTAGCACTCTTAAACTCAATATCTTCATCCTCAACCTTGGTCAGCCAGGCATCAAATTCTTGAATAGTAGTCATGTGCACTCTTAAACACTAACCTCCACAACTTTCATCGTATCATTCCCGAATATATCTACCACCTTGATGGCTATCTTGTAGCGGCCTTTGGCCGGGTATTCGTGGAAGATGCTCTTAAGTTCTATGGAGCGGTCTTTTTTCGTCCGGAAGGACTGCCATTCGTTTTCAAAGACGTAATCGCCGGTCCAGACCTCTTCATAGTTATCGAGGTTCATCTGTGTCGGCTCGATGCTACCGTCTAATTTCTGTTGAGCGGGTTGGTCCTTTCTTATGCGGATAATCTCTTGCTTACTTTCAAAGTCGAAATCAACCGACCAGTAATCTACCCAGTCGGTCCACTTCTTTGTAAGCACCTCGCTTGTTACAATGCCTTCCTTATCCTTTGAGACCTTTACTATCTGTCCGTTATCGACTACTATCTTGTTCTTCCCGTTCTTTAGTGCTGCCTCTATGTTGGCCTTAATACCTTGATTATAAAATACCGAGAAGTCGGTTAGCTCTACGGCAACGGATTGTTTTTTAACGTGCGGCTTAACCTCTATGTAGGCAACGTCGTGAAAGACGACCTGATTCTTCTCCACGGCGCGTTTGTCGAATACGTCAGGCGGTATATATTTAAGACCAAGATCAATGCCTTTGCTCTTTGCCTCTTCCTGTATATTGGGAAATAGCCCCATCTCAAACTCAAAAGCTAAAATGTCTACTTTGGTAATATATTTTTGGCGACACTCTCCAATAACCTCTTCGACAAAGAGGCGCGTTACCGGCAGGTTTACAGGGCCGACTACCACCATGCGTCCGGCCTTTTTAGCGTGAAATGTTTTGAATCCTTCTATGGCTTCGGCCTTATATGCTTTAAGTATCAGTTCCTGATAGTTTCGCTCTTTTGCGGCTATCTGTTTTTGCTTCTCTTCGTCGCGAAGGTTTGTATTTACGCCTATGTAGTACTGCCTCTCATACTTACCGAGGTTAAGGATTTCTAGTGCGCGATAGTTTTTGCCTTCGTTTTTAAGTCCGCGTTGAACGCCTATCATCCTCTTGCGAGTCGTATGCACTGAGAACTTTCCAAGGTCAGAACCTATCCACTTACGCCCAAGCTTTTCAGCAACGGCAAGGGTAGTACCGGAGCCACAGAAGAAGTCGGCGACAATATCACCTTCGTTAGAGGAGGCTTTGAGAATTCGTTCAATGAGAGCTTCTGGTTTTTGAGTGGGGTAATCAACACGCTCATCGGCCATAGAATTGACTTCTGAAATATCGTCCCAAATGGTACTTACAGCTTCACCTTTTTCTTCATCTAAATATCTAATCAGTCGCTTCTTGCCAGACTTTGTTAAATATATTTTGCCTTCCTCTTCAAATTTTTCAATAGATTCATCAGAGTAATCCCCAAGGTCTGAATCTCTAAATAAGCGTCCACTCTTATCCGGTCTGAATTTATCACGAATAAAGTCAGCACTATATTGTTTGTAAGCATTATTCCAAGTATACTTGTTGTCTTTCACGAAAAACAAAAGCACATCTGTATTCCTTGCATATTGTTTGGATGTAGCTTTAGCTCCTCTTACAGGTTGCCTTCTCCAAAAAATTTCATTTCTGTACCCCTTCTTGAAAATCTCTTCTAAAACCATCCTAATGCATGAATTAAGCCGCCAATCACAATGAACATATATACTTCCATCATCAGCCAGCAGGTCTCGCATGAGCGAAAGCCTCTCGTAGATCATTGCTATAAAGCTGTCCTGCCCCTTGCCCCATGTGTCACGGTAGGCAAGCTCTTCAAGGACACTTGGTTTCTTTGTAAATGTGTCGTCACCGATCTCAACATCCATCGAAAAATCGGCCCCTACGTCAAACGGAGGGTCTATATAGATGAGCTTTATGCCGCCCTGGTCTTCTATCTCTTTACGCATGGGGCCGTTCTTCAGGCTGCTTAAGACGAGCTTGTTATCTCCCCAGATGAGCTTATTGGTCCAGCCCTTTAGCTGACGGCCCCGATTGTCGAGGTCGAATAACGACAATTCAACACGTGTATCCTCCTCAGAGCGCGGCTCGTCTACATGCTCGATCACCTGAAAGGGAAGGACGATATTACAGACTTCGTTCGTCTTTCCGTTCCAGACAAGCTCCACCTCGCGCTTATCCTCGAATAGTAAAAAGCGATACTTCTCCGGCAAAGGCTTGCCCTCTTCCAGATACTTCCGTATATCGCGTATTTCGTTGTCGGATAATTTCATAAATACCCTGCTCAATTATTTATAATACAGTGAGATAAGGACGGCTTAAAGGTCAGAGGAGGAGAGATACTAAAAGCTATAGATGAAGTAACCGCCATGTAAAGACTAGCATATATAAAGCGACTTGATCAAGCGATGCTTAAGGAATAATTTCAGCCACAAAAACCAACACAAACAAGCCCGCAACAAGTACGCATGGATGTTTTTGGAGATAACAAGAAAAGTTGGGAAGGTGTAAGTGGTTGTTTTTATTGGTGCCGGAGGTGGGAATCGAACCCACACGGAGTTTCCCCCTCGGGATTTTAAGTCCCGTGCGTCTGCCTATTCCGCCACTCCGGCTCTGAATAGACTTCAAAATGTACCAGAAAAAGGCTCCTTAGTCAACAGGGTCG
>JAJCZG010000003.1 GCA_029262475.1 Deltaproteobacteria bacterium | reverse complement strand
GTTCTCCTTCTCCTCCAGGCGACCGTCTTCATCGTTAAAGGTGATGGAGGAGGCATCTGTCATACCCGGTCTTACGCGAAGAATCTGCTCGAAGTCTTTTCTGTAAATATTTACATGCTCTTCACTCTCGGCCCCGGGCCCCACAAAGCCCATATCCCCTTTAAAGACGTTTATAAGCTGTGGGAGTTCGTCTAGCCTGGAAAATCGTAGAAAGCGGCCTGTTTTAGTGAGATTCGTATCAGTTCCGGTAGTAGCGCCCTGTCGCCCGAAGGGCGCATCAGACGGCATAGTCCTGAATTTATAGAGGTTAAACGGCCTAAAATCCTTTCCGACCCGTTTTTGGACGAAGAAGACCGGCCCTGGACTGTCGCGTTTTATAAGTATCGCAGCTACCAGAAATACGGGCGATAGTACTAGAAGCCCCGTCAGAGAGAAGAAGAGATCGAAGAACCTCTTAAGGGAGATATTAATAATGTTTACGATTTTACTTTTTTTGGGCATCGGCAGAGAAGATCTGTCTTTATTTAGGTTAGATTTAAACAAGACAAGAGTAACAGAGTTTCGGTCAAGATGGAAGTATTGTTTAAGCGTCTCCGGAGCTCTTGAAGTGTAGTAACGAGCGCGCTGGCGAGGTGCCGCCGTCACTTCCCCCGGTAAACCCTCCGAATAAAGGATTTCACCCGATTACCTGCCCCCAAGAAGGCATTTAAATCAAGATACTTTGATGATTGACACGTAAAACCAAATGTCATAGTATTAAACGTTGGATGAGCATTTACGGCCCGTCTAAAAAGCAATAGCAAAGTGTATCATGTGATACCCATTGATGATTCATTTAGCTACTTGGAAAGTATATGTTTATGCTGAGCAGGTTAAATCAAGGGATACTCTTCTTCTTCGTAGCGCTCTTGTTCTTCGTTTGGCCCATTCCTCATACCAATAGTATCAGGCTCTCTTTACTCTATTTACTGCTTGTAGCCTTTAGCTACCTGGTATACAGGAAGGGGCTAAATGTCGATATCATAAAATCCCTTAAGGCGCCTCTAATCCTCTGCGGAGTCTTTACGGTATGGATCTTCATTGTAGCTTTCTTCTTCTCAGAGGATTTATCAAAGACACTCCATGAGATATCCGGCACCTGGATAAGGGGGGCCGTCTTCGCGTTATTGCTTGGAATGATGGTGGCAATGGTTGCAGGTAGGAGCGGCCTCCTTTCGCACAGAAATATCGCCGTAGCATTCTTCTGCCTCTTAATGGTCGGTATTATTTTTCTGGATATCTATTCGATCAAATTTTATTTCACGGAAGGTCATCTCGCAAATAGAGTAGGTCTCTTCGCCATCAATAAGGCCGGCCCGGATAAGATGAGTATCCTTTCGCTTATGGCGCTTAGTTTTCTTCTTGCGGAGATTCTTCTCAGACTGGTATATAAAAGGCGCTTTCTCCCATTCGGTAAAATTGTCATAGCCGTTCTAGTCGCCCTGGTCCTCTTCAGTATATATCTAGAGTATATGAGAAACGGCTTCGTTGTCACGTTGGTTTTAATACTTTCTGCTCTCTTTATATATCTATTTACCTCGAAGTTCGAGTTAAAGAAGTTGATATTCACATTAGCGGTCTTATCTGTAATAGCCGTAGCAGCATTCATTCAGGTGAAGGGAGATACAGAATGGCAGAGCTTTCGCGAGACGATTCCCATCGCGCTAGATACCGAAGGTAACCGTAAGTGGCTCGACTTCGACAGAGAACCGCCGGTCCTATTTAAAGACGGAACCGAGGTCGGCTACTCGAATTACCTGAGGATAGCCTGGTTCAAGGAGGGCTTGATCCTCGTTAAAGAGAACCCCTTTGGTGTGGGTTACGCAAGGGGAGCTTTCGGCACCGGGTTAATGGCGAAGTACGGCAAGGGTACCCCGGGAGCCACCACGCATAGCGGACTGCTCGATCTTACTATAGGAACGGGTGTAGTAGGGGCTCTGTTATGGGTGCTCTTTCTAATAAGCGTAGCTCTTATCGCCTTCAAGAGCAGTAGCCGCAGAGCGAACTACTATGCCTTCTTGCTCTTACTTATTGTTATTGATTTCAGTATAAGGATGACCCTTGACAGTATCATGCGGGATCATATGTTGCAGCAGTTCATGTTTTTGCTGGGCTTCTTGTCGGTCTTGACAGTAATGGACCAGCATGTAGAAGAGGGAGAATGCTCACCTTAACGGAAATATACTCAAGGCCGTCTTATGGCGCAGAGTTCAGTTAGTCGACGCCTTATCTCGGCCGGCCTATGGCTCTCCGGCGGCGTAATGCTCGGCCGGGTCGCCGGGTTTCTCCGGGAGGTGGCCATAGCCTCGACGATGGGGGTCTCCAGGGAAGCCGATATATCGATCCTTATCCTGACGCTTCCGGACTTTCTCGTAAATATACTTATGGGAGGGGCCATGGCTGCGGCCCTTATCCCTGAATTCAAGCTCCTTAAGCCGGGTGAGGCGAGGAGGCTTTTTACGCAGTCGACCATAGTCGTCGCCATAACCTTCTCTATTGCCGCCGCTATCCTTGCGTTAAATGCACAGACGATGGTAGAGCTCTTCGCCCCTGGCTTTGATGCTTGGTCTACCGATGTTGCGGCAGGGCTCATGCGCGTCGTATTCTGGCTCATTCCCCTTACCGCCCTTGCCGGAGTGAGTACGGCGCTTCTTCAGGCCAATGGCCGTTTCGCCGTACCAGCGCTTGGTACGCTCATCGTTAATACGGTACTCATCGTAACCCTCTTTATCTTTGTAGATTTGGAGAGCGGCCTTATGGTCCTTGCCGCAGCCGTTTTGATCGGCGGCGCGCTCAGGTGGGGGTCGCAACTCATAAACCTTTCTTCAACTAGGATCTGGACGCCTGCCCGGCCAGGAGCCCTGCTTATTAAGAAAGCCCTCCTTACGCGCTACGCTCAGGCCCTCGGCGCCGGGGGGGTCTTGCTCGTGCTCCCGGTAATAGCGCGCGCCGTGGCTTCGTATCACGGTGCTGGGGGGCTGGCGACCTTCAACTACTCCTCCAAGCTGATAGAGATGCCGCTCGCAGTATTCTTAAGCGTATTCGCCGTGGCCCTCTTCCCGAGCCTCTCCGGGCATTTTGCCGGAGGGCGGGAGGATGAGGCTTCGAAGCTATCAAGAACAGGCATCATCCTTGTCTTTATAATCTCACTACCGATGACGCTTGTTATGGCATGGTTCAGCGGCCCGCTTACGAGTATCGTCTTCGAGTGGGGCGCTCTCTCCGCCGAGGCGGCTGGCGATATCTCGACACTCGTAAAGATTGCCGCTCTCTCTCTACCGGCACAGGGGCTTTCGGCCCTGCTTGTGGCCATCTTTAATTCAAGAAGGGATCCGGGGACAACCCTGCTTTGCAGTATAATCGGGCTCCTTCTCTTTATTCCTCTTACATGGCTCCTCTGGGGTGAAGCGGCCCTCGCGGGGATAATGGCATCCCTGGCCGTGACATACTGGGCCGTATTTATTTGTCAATTATACTTGCTCCGCCGCCGCCACGGCATTGATTTCCTGGAGATCGAGACGGTCAAGGCCATAGGTCGCGTAGTGCTGGTAAGCGTGGTAATATTTATCCCATTTGTCTTGATTTCAAGGGCGTTTCATGGTGATGTGGTATGGAATGTAATAGTGGCCGTTATCTCGGGCGCAGTGATGCTCGGGGCTAACCTTATCGTCATTAACAGAAACGGCTACCCGATAATGGAAATACTCAGGCATGGAAGAAGATGATTAAACTTATGCTCATAACCGGCGACCCGCAGCTTGCCGCGTGGGCCGCCTCTGCCGGTGTGGACCGAATATTCGTAGACCTCGAACACATTGGAAAGGACGAAAGGCAGGGGCACCTTGATACACTCATAAGCAGGCACTCCATGGAAGACGTAGCTTCGGTTCGTAGAGCGGCACCAGGGGTGGAACTCCTGGTGCGTCTGAACCCGCTCTTTGAGGGGACGGGAGGCGAGATAAACGAAGCGCTCTCAAACGGGGCTGAAGCGCTGGTGCTCCCAATGTTCAAGACTGCGGATGAGGTAAGGCGCTTTACCGGGCTTGTAGCACGGCGCGCGCGCGTTATCCCGCTCGTTGAGACGGAGAGTGCGATGCTGGCTCTCGGTGAGATCGTTAAGGTTCCTGGCATCTCAGAACTCTACATAGGCCTAAACGACCTCCACCTCGACCTTGGCATGGACTTTATGTTTGAGCCCCTGGCTAACGGGATGGTCGATGCTATGGCCGCTATAATAAAGGGTTCCGGGCTTAGTTTCGGTTTCGGAGGGATAGCGCGTGTTGGGGAGGGGCTTTTGCCCGGCGAGATGGTCTTGGGCGAACACCTGAGGCTTGGCTCCTCATCGGTAATCCTCTCCCGAACCTTTATGCATGGAGATATGGAAGGAAATCCCATAGGCGAATCAAAGCTCCGCTACGAGGTCGGAAAGCTCAGGGAGATAGAGTCGGATCTTTCGGGAAGGGGTTCGGATATGATAGCGCTTGACCATGAAAAGGTGGTCGATATAGTCTCTCTTGTCGCCAGGGCCGCACGTAAAAAGAAAAAACCATGAAGAGGTTATTCGATATTCTGCTAAGTGCAGCCGCACTTATCGCATTTTCTCCTGTGCTCCTTGTCTGCGCCGCAGCAGTTGCCTTTAGCTCCAGGGGCGGTGCCTTCTTTACCCATGAGCGCGTGGGGCTTAGGGGAAGGCCGTTTAAGATGTATAAGTTCAGAAGTATGGTGAATAATGCATCGACCATAGGTCCCTACTTTACCGCGGCAGTGAACGACCCGCGCATAACCAGAGTCGGGGCAATACTTAGACGAACGAGCCTAGACGAGCTCCCTCAGCTACTAAATGTGCTAAAAGGGGATATGAGCATAGTCGGCCCCAGGCCGGACGTATTTCTTCAGCGTTCCATATATACCGATGAGGAGTGGAATTTACGGAATTCCGTAAGACCCGGGATAACCGGACTTGCACAGGCCAGGCTCCGTTCGGCGGCGACAATGGAAGAGAGAAAGGCTTTAGACCTGGAATACGCAGGGAGAGCATCGCTACTCTTTGATATATGGATAATTATGCTTACGATAAAGACTGTAGTTTCTGGCAGGGGGAGTAACTAGTAAGATGTGCGGAATATTTGGATATATTGACCGCTCCGGCGCTCTTATGGACTCTAAGACTCTTAAGGCGATGGGCGAGTCTATCTCCCACCGCGGTCCGGACGATAGCGGAATTTTTACCGGTAACGGCGTAGCGCTCGGCAACAGGCGCCTCTCGATCATAGATATCGAGCACGGCCACCAGCCGTTTGTTTCAGACGACGGAAAGATCGCCGTCGTCCAGAACGGTGAGATATATAACTACGTGGAGCTCGCCGAAGAGCTTTCTAAAGTGGGGCGGCCTTGCCGGACCCATTCGGATACCGAGGTAATACTCCGCCTCTACGAAGAATACGGTACGGACTTCGTTACGCGCCTTAACGGTATGTTCGCTATAGCCATATACGACGCGCGCAAGGGAGAACTCATTCTCGCACGCGACAGGATCGGCATAAAACCGTTATTTATCCATGACGACGGCAAAAGGCTCCTCTTCTCCTCTGAGATAAAGGCGCTCCTTAAGGCCGGTATCCCCAGGGAGATGAACCCGGAGGGGCTTCACCACTTTTTGAGTTTTAATTACATACCCCCGCCCCGTACCATATTTAAGGGTGTTACGCACCTCGAAGCCGGAACGATGATGAGGGTTTCGGTAGATGGTACGGAGACTGCGAGGTGGTGGGACCTTACGGCGGTCGCAGCTGAGGAGCGTACGGATGAAGAGTGGATATCAGAGCTAAACGATACCCTTGATGACGCCGTAAGGCTCCGGCTCCGTTCCGATGCGCCGTTCGGGGCCTTTCTCTCCGGAGGAGTGGACTCCGCTACAGTCGTTGGGCTGATGGCCAGGCATATGAAGGAGCCTGTAAAGACCTTCTGCATCGGCTTTCACGATCCGGCTTTTGACGAGGCCCCATACGCACTAACGGCTGCCGAGCGTTTTGGCGCGAGCCACACTATGGAGCGCGTGGACCTTAACATGTTAAGCCTCTGGCCGCTTGCAACGTACCACTGCGACCAGCCGCACGGCGACGTTTCTTTCCTTCCGACCTATAAAGTATCAGAGCTTGCTGCCCGTCACGTAAAGGTCGTTCTCACCGGCGACGGCGGCGACGAACTCTTTGCCGGGTACGATAAGTACAAAAACTTTTTCGCTGGTGATGACGCTTTCCAAGGTGACGACGAAGATTTCAGGGGTGCCTACTACCGAAACATCAGCCTATTTGACGACGACTTCAAAAGCCGCCTTTATACAACCGACTTCGCGGCGAAGCTTAAGGACGTTTCTTCATACGATGAAATAAAAGTGCTCTTTGAGCGCTCTTCGCATATGGACCGCATAAATCAGGCGCTATATATCGATATGATAGAACTGCTCGCCGGGAATAACCTCGTGAAGCCGGACCGCATGGGGATGGCGGTATCCCTTGAGGCGAGGACTCCTTTTCTGGATTACCGTATGATGGAGCTTGCCTTTCGTATTCCCGGCAGCCTTAAGATTAAGGACGGGGAGACAAAATATATACTTAAAAAGGCGGTCGCGCCGCTTATCGGAAGAGAGCTCGCCTACAGGAAGAAGCAGATGTTCACCGTACCTGTCGGCAATTGGTTTCGCGATAGCTTATCCGGTGCTACGGCAGGTTTTATCTTATCTGATAGAGCGATTGACCGAGGGCTCTTTAGAAGGGAAGTCATAGAGGATATTCTCGGTAGGCATAAAAGTGGCGCGTCTAACTATACGCGAGAGATAAGGGCGCTCATCTCCCTTGAGCTCTGGTTCCGCACATTCATCGACGACGCCCCCGAAGGCCCGCTTGCGGAGAGCCCTTTCTAGGGGGAAATTTTTCCAATGGCTTATTTCTTCTTCTCCGGGTCTTTCAGCAGGGGCAGATTAATGAGCTTTCCCCAGAAATTGATGATCAGCGCCGGTATATAAAGAAAATACCCGCAGAGAAGATACCGGCCACCCTCTTCCCTGATCTGACTCATCGATAAAAGCCTCTCAACTCTGCCCGAAAACATATCTCCGGTGTCATACATCGACTGAATCTCCGAGTCTTCAAGCCTACCCGCCTTTTTTACTTCATAAAGGATGCGTACTCGCCTTGCGGTTTCGCTCATGTTAAAGAGATGAAAATAAGAGTAGCCGATGGAGTTATATACTATAAGGCAGTAAATGACGGATGGCGCTACCGGCTCATTCGATAGAGCTGTGGCGTTAAAGGCAAAGTACAATAGTAAGAGCCCCATTGGTATGTGTCCGATTGCTACGGAGATGAGACATGCGAGCTGATTCGAGAAGCCCGGTTTCACGCTTAGGAGGGTCCTTGATACCATAGTGTGAACGAATAGGATTACAACCGGGGAGAGAGTAAGCAGTATTAGAATTATCGACGTATCCGGCATGACTTAGCCCCTCCCCGTAGGAAGCCCGAGTAACCCCCTTAGCGCCATCAGCGGCCATAAGAGAAGCAAGCCGCGCGCGGTAATGGAATAACCACTACCCGTCTTAAATATCATACGCGAGTTAGTAAGGTCGCTTATGCGTTCGTTAATGGGGTTATCCGATGTGAAAGACCGTCGAAGCTCGTCATATGATATCCCTGTTGGTTCGGATCTCTTAATCGCAATCAGTAACGCAAGGGTTGGACACCTGGCCTGCATCGCGGGGTATGTCTGTATATAGGCGGCGGCAAGGGCAAAGTGTAAGAGTGCAGCGCCAAGGATTTCTGATGTAGCGGGTAGCGAAAGAATAGAGCCCCCGGAGAAGCCGTAAAGAAATAAGAGAACGTAGCTCGCAAGCGGGATGATTAAAAAAATTAATGCAAGATACGTAATGTGGCTGCGGGGATTAAGAAGCCGCCATACCAATACGTGACAAATGATGGAGGCAAAAAAACTCAAAAAACCATATAGGATTATTAAGTAACTCATGGGCCCTGGCTCTTACCGTGCTTCACTAGATTGGGGAATTTACTTGAGAATGGAAAGTCAGGATATTTAATAATGCTCAATTTAACAGTATGCAAATATTAACATCCTGGATATTCTTGTCAACATCTCTTTCTTTAACGAGCCATGCGAGTGTATTCAAAGTAGAATAGGTAGGCTAGCTCAGGCAAACTTTCAAATCAGATAAAAGCCAAACAAAGTTTCTCCATCGATCACCGTTGTAGTGGCATTTTTTTTGGCGTTTAGTTTCTATGTCTTGAATATAACAGGGAGGGAGACTGTAAGGTGTGGTAAATGTGGCTGTGGTTTAGCGCTTCTCTATCGGCCTGAGCTCTTCTTACCTCAGGCGTTTCTCCAGGGCATATCGGGCTGCGTAAGGGACCAGTCATATTGCACATCGGTCTCCTCTTCAAGCCATCTTTTGACCTCCGGGGATGAGGCGACACCCTCGCTTATCAGGGCTTTGCCCGCCTCCGCCCAGTCGTCTTTTAGCTGGTCATAAGGGTTGGGGGTGGGGCGTGAGAAAATAACGGAGACGATTTCATTACCCATACTCTTCATGGGGACCGTATCGAGCTCCGGGGCGAATGCGTGCTCTTCACAGAAGCAGGCGCCTTCGTCTACGCAGCCGAAACCTTCGTCTTCAGGGAGTTCCAGGGCCTCCCTTAATCTATTTGGGATAAGCAGGCCGTCCGAAGCTCCGGTTAGCAGTAACTGTAACTCTTCTTTCTTTATAAAAAGCGTCTTCATCGGCTGATCTCCCCTGTGAGTTAACATTAGAGCTTCGTCTTACCTATATTATTTCGGCTCAGCTGCAGAAAAGTTTAGCTTTTTTTTAATTATCCTCTAATTTTAGTCGTCTTATACTCTAACTATCGCGACTTTTCCATTATGAGAAGATTAGAAGGATGATTTCTGAAAGAAATTTCTGTATTGAGCATTGTTGGAATGAGAGAGTTACAGCCTCTCCGTTCTACTTTACAGCGCTCTTCCTGCTAAGCCTGACGCCAACGTAGTATAAGGTATTCGCTCATTCGGCAGGGCGGGATGCGGGCAGTGAGTTATAGTATTAAGGAATCACTATTTTCGTCCGATAATGGATAAAAGAAGTGAAAAGAAGAAAAGTATTTTCATGAGCCGCGTTTTCTAATATAATTAGATAATACCTCTTGGATTTCATACCGTTCCTCAACCACAGACTCAGGAGTCCTTTCATGCATTTACTTATTGTAGAAGACGAAAAGGAGCTGGCAGCCATAATAAAGGAGGGCCTTATCGAAGAGGGCTACGCCGTAGAGGTCGCCCATGACGGTGAAGAGGGTCTATATATGGCCGAGCATTACCCGGTGGACGCCATAGTTCTGGATATAATGCTCCCCAAGATGAACGGCATTGAGCTACTAAAAGCCCTCAGGGCGAAGGGGATAACAACGCCTGTTATCATGCTTACGGCTATGGATACCCTCTCTGATAAGGTAGAGGGGCTAGACGTTGGCGCCGACGACTACCTTACCAAGCCATTTGACTTCGAAGAGCTCCTGGCGCGTATTCGCGCTCTCCTCAGAAGAAAGAGCGACGCAAAGCAGGCGGTTATACGCATAGCCGATATCGAGATAAACACCAAGAGCCACGAGGTAACCCGGGGCGGGAAGGCCATCAACCTCTCGGCAAGGGAATATCTACTCCTCGAATGCCTCGCCTATAATAAGGATACCGTCCTCAGCAGGACGGCGATTACCGAACATATCTATAACGAAGACTTCGACATGGACTCCAATGTCGTGGACGTATATATCAACTACCTCAGGAACAAAATCGACAAGGGCTTCGAGAAGAAACTCATCCATACGGTAAGGGGTGCGGGCTATATGCTCAAGGATGAATCAGAAGCAGGTGAGCCGGAAGAAAAATGATAGATTCCATAAAGCTAAAACTTATCACCTGGTTCCTCGTCGTCTTTACAATTATCTTTACCTCTCTGGGCTTCTTTCTCTATTACGAACTTAAGGAGATCGTAATAAGTTCTATCGATGAGCACATGCACTCCGAGGTGACCTTCCTCGCCGGCATACTCGCAAGTGAAGCCGAACAGGGGCAGATAGAAGAAGGTGTGGCCGAGATTACAAGGGCAGCGACCGGAAGTTACTCGGTAGCGCTCTCAGGCCACTACTACCAGGTTCATGACGATAAAGGAAATATTCTTGGCCGTTCACCTTCTCTCTTTCTTGCCGATAAATCTCTTAAGGTCATGAGCGAGATTCCATACGAACCAATATTTGAGACAAATGAAGGCCCTACGGAAGACGAGCACCGAATGGTGAGTCAAGCCTTCGAGTTTTCAGACCGCATACTAATCTTTCAGGCCTCGGACTCGCTTGAGGAATCCTACAGAATACTTCGCTCTTTCAGGAATATAATCCTAATAACGCTCCCCCTTATCTACCTCATCTGCGTCTCCGGCATCTATTGTATTTCAAAGTTTGCGCTTAAGACCCTAAATGTCTTTTCGAAGCAAGTTGGACGGATTACAGCCAGGAGCCTGAGCGAGAGGGTGGACGAAGAAAATATTGACCAGGAGCTAAGACCCGTAGCCAAGAGCTTTAATACCATGCTCAGTCGCCTAGAGAAGGCGTTTGCGCGCCAAAGGGAGTTCCTCTCGGACGCCTCGCATGAACTGAGGACGCCGACGTCGGTCATAAAGAGCCGCTGCGACGTGACTCTCAGACGTGAGAGGAGCGCCGAAGAGTACCGCAGCGCCATTGTGACGATCAAGGATACCTCGGCGAGGATGACAGCTATAATAGAGCGCATACTCGACGCCTCGCGAATAGAGAGTAAAATATTTAGTATGAAGATGGCCGAGGCCGATCTAAGCGAGATAATATCAGAAGCCGTAAAGCTTATAGAGCCGAGCGCGACCGACCGTGACATCAGCCTCAACTTCACTTCCTCGGGGCGGTCCGTGATCAGGTGCGACAGGGAGAGGATCTCGGAGGTCTTCGTGAATTTAATAGAAAATGCGGTAAAGTATAACCGCCATGGCGGCAGTGTGGAGATCGAGGTGGCCTTTGATGAAAACGTAGCCGTCGTAACGGTCGCCGACACGGGCATAGGGGTTCCTGGGGAGGAGAAGGAGAAGATATTCGAGCGTTTTTACCGCGTGGACAAGAGCCGTGGGATAGTGCCGGGTTCCGGCCTTGGTCTATCAATTGTTAAGGCGATAGTAGAGTCCCACCTGGGCCGGATAGAGTTCGATAGCGTCTTTAGGAAGGGTTCCAGCTTCAAAGTGTATCTTCCTGTGGATTGACCGGGGCGTTTTTTCCCTAAGGCGCGCCTTCCACTACGGGCAAGTCCCCGCCGCTACCGTCTTCTGCGGCTCCAGGACCGCCATCCTCTTTCTTCTCCGGCGTAAGGATCTTCACCGGGGTTTCAAGCGTTCTCTGAAGTATACCGAAGATACCCTTTCCAATCGTCTTTACTGGTACCGGGTATACGTCAGGGTCTTTGAGCGGGCCTTTGACCTCATAGTACATACTTAAAAAACTCTTCTCCTTGCCGCCTATTATCCACCCGGCGAGCGGTATGCTCGTTATGATTTTGTCTACCGTTACAAAGGGATGAAAGCCAAGCTTGGCCTGGATCGTCTTCCTTACGGCGTCCACATCTCCGAAGGCCGACATCCGAAGAGACTGACTCTCAAAGATAAAGTCCTCGGTCGAGAAGAGACCGTCCTTAACCTTAAAGGAGCCGGAGATATGGTCGTACGGGAGCCCCTTTTCGAATAGGGCGTTTATTGAGATGATATTTACTATTGAGAAGATCTTGCTCATGACAACGAACTTCCATAATTTGCCATCCCTGATGTCAAGCTCCACCTCTCCGTTCATGCCCTTGCTAAAGGGTACTCCCCTCTTCACATTTAGGTTTATTTTGGAGTCAAGGATGCCCGTAAGCGTCTTCGACTCTTCTTGTACGCCAAGGCTTAAGAGCATCTTATCGAGGTCAACATTTTTTACGTTAAGATCCGTCTTATAGAGGAGCTCCTCGGCGGGGTCTTTCATGTAGGATAGGTCGCCGTTTATTATGCCGCCGTTGCTGGCAAATGAGAGCTTGTTAAGGTGCACGTAATCTTTATCGAAGTTTACGCTTGAGCGCAGGCCGGTTATGGGATACCCGAAGATATCGCCCTTTTTGATTATGATCTCTCCGGTGCCGTTCGGCTGACTTCTCTTCCCGGAGGAGGTTTTTTTATTCTTCCATATTGGAATCAGGTCCGAGATGACCGCCTGAGGGGAAGAGAGTTCAAAGTTTACTTTCTTGGCCGGGATATCCACAATATCGATGCTGGCGCTTAAGGTGGTATTGCCCGTCTTGAATTTCTCTAACGTAACCAAACCGTCCTTGCCGTTAAGCGTGGCGTCGAGCATAACTTCTTTAAGGTCGTGCTTTAGAAATACTGTTTTTACCGCTCCGTCCTTGACCGAAAGCCAGCCGTTTATCCTCGCTCCGTCTTCGTCTCGCTTCTTGTCGAGGCTAAGGGAGAGGCTAAGGGTGCCACCGGCCCCATCATCGGGTATGAGGTATGGCGAGACGTCGTCGATGTCGGCGATCTTAAGTTTTGTGGGAGAGATATCCAGCTTGTACTCCAGAAGATCTCTCGAAGAGCTTCCGCGCGCCCGGAGGGAGGAGGAGCCGAAGCGTAACTCCAGGAAATCTATCTTTAAGCCGTCCTTCTTGTAGAGGATCTTGCTCTTGTAGCTTGTCGGGTAGCCATGTCTCTTATTTAGGAGGTTTAAGTAGCTTACGTTCGTATCTTTAAAGTCTACGGAAGAGTCCACATTAAGGGCACCGGGACCACCTTGAAAGAGTATGTCAAAGCGTGCCGTACCGTCGTATGAAGGGAGCGCCACCTTTACCCCTTTCTTCCTCATGAGGACGACGAGTGTATCTTCGGTCATATCGCCGCTTGTCTTGAGCTTTAGCTCCGGGGTCTTCTTCTTCCCCTTGAAGTTAATATCTCCTTCGAGGATGACCGATGAAGCGCCGTGGAAAGCCGTAAGTTTATTAAAACTTATCTTATCCGGTTCGAAGGCCACTTCGCCTGTGGCTTCGGAGAAGTGAAGCGGTACGATCTCGTGCTTTATGCGGTTACCGTCGAGGATGAATTTCCCGGACGCCCTTCTCCCCGAGCCCTTTGATCCTTTTATCTCAAAGTTTACCAGGACGCGTCCCGTCGCCTCTATTTTTCTTAGAGCCTTAACGTGTTTTTTTAGTTCACCCATAGTGTCTTCAGCCGTAAACGAGCCGTCCAGCCATATACCGTAGCTGGCCTTTTTGCCCATGCCGAGCACCTCGCCGCGAAGGCCGTCTAGTGTGGCCGTGCCGTAAGAACCCTTAAACCCCTCCATACGCATATCCCTTCCGCCGAGTTCCAGCGTACCCGAGATATCCGTGAACTCCTTATCAAAACCAGGGTAGGTAAAGTCCGTGCCGGTAAAGCCAAGCTCCATTGTAAAGGTTTCTTTGTTTTTCAGGAGCCCGCCGGGCTTGCGGAGTTCATTTATGGGGCCTGATATCGAGAGATTTTTTACTTCAACCTTTCCGGTTGTGACCTTAAAAGCTTCCAGCCTTGCCGCCACCTTTTCAGGCATATTCGTTAGCGGGATAAGTTCTTTTACCTTATCGTACCCGGCTGGAGAGGAAGAGAATTTAAGGGTGACAGAGGGGGCGTCCACGGGGCCGCCGTAGTCGACGTTACCTATAAGCTCAAGCTCTCCCACGGAGAGTCTCGCGTCTTTTACAGAGAGGCGGTTAGCGTGCCCGTCCCAGTTGACCACTACGGCCGCGCTCCCCGAGCTGGACTCTATCTCCCGGGTCTTTAGCCAAGGTGTCGGCACCCGCAGGCGTTTATAATCCACTTTGCCGGTATATGAGAACCCGTTGCCCATGGAGTAGTCCCCGTCAAGCGCTACTGCGCCCGCCAGGTTAAGGCCGGTATATTTTTCTTCCAGATAGGGGGCGAGGAGGGTGAGATCAAAACCCTCGGCCCGGACCCTTCCGCTTACGGTCGTCTTTTCCTTCTTGTTGTTACCTGCCCCGCCCTCTATCGTAACAGTGGTGTCGTCGCCCTTTGTCTCTGCAACTCCGGCGCTCGCCGACGTATTCGGTGCACTCTCACCCGAGAGCGTTATGGAGCGTCCGCCGTCTCCCCAAGCGGTAAGTCCGAACTTAAAGCCATCTCCCCTGCGCCTTATATCAAAGTCAAGGGAGGTGAAGTCAAGGGAGGCTCCAAAGACAGGGAGGTCGTCTTTAACCCGCAGGTTTCCTCCCCTTATGCTCACCCCGTTTATCTTTATATCGAGCTTCTTTATCTTCACGATCTTTGAGAAATTTATCGTCCCGTCGGCGTATCTCCAAAAGAGTATATCCGCGCCCTGGAGAGTAAGCATCTCTACCCGGTATTTTTTAGAGAATAGCGGAATGAGCTTTACTCTGACCTTTACGACAACGGAGTTTACGAGGTCGCCCTCGGCATTCGTGAGGGAAAACCCTGAGAGCCTGAGCGTTGGGCTAGGGAGGAATTTAATAGAGGCGGCCTTTACCTTCATATCGCCGTAGAGGTTCGGGCGCACCTCTTCGAGGAGCGCTGGGATGCGGTCGCTTATATCTATATAAACGCTTGAGAGGAGTATCACCAGCGCGGAGATAAGCAGGATCAGGGCGAGGAATATCTTGCTAAGTGTTTTATGTTTTTTGGCGAAGTTTCTGACCAAGTGTAAGTACCTCTATAATCTATTAAGGCCCGCCGTTGATCACAGGCCCGGGATAATCCTCTTTAGCCACCCTTCACGGACCGATATAACGCCTCTCGGGCAGGACTCCTGACAGCAGTAGCACCTTATGCACTTCTCGTAGTTAATGACGATACGCCCCTTATCCTCCATTACTTCAGCCGGGCAAAGGGATACGCAGATATTACAGTGCGTGCACGCGGAGGTGTCAATATGCGGCCTTCCGGTCATGGCCTTCTTTACCCTCTTGGCGATGAAGTACGGGAGCAACGCGGCAAAATCTATATCCATCGATGGCGGGAATTTAAAATCCGTTACCCTGACGGCTTCTATCTCTTCACCGAGTATCTCTATATCGTCGAGGGATGAGCCTTTAAGCCCGTTGGCCACGGCAACCTTCAGGATGGGGATTTTATCAGGGTTTTTAACACCGAGTATCTCGGCGACGACCCTGTCGATAGCAAGGGGGGTATCCGAGGCGAGCACCACCCCGAGTTCCCTCGGCTCTCCGGCTGCGGGGCCGTTCCCCTCCATACCGACGATTGCGTCCATTATGGAGAGGCGAGGCTTAACCACGCCCGCGAGGTCCAGGATCATCGAGGCGAAGGTATCTGTGTTTACCCCGGCCGAGAGATGGAGCTGGAGTTTCTTCTTCCCCGGGACGCAGCCGTAGAGGTTTTTAACGGCGAGCGTTAAATACATCTGGGCGTGTGTTTTAAGTTTCGGGAGGTTTATTATGCCGTCGGCCTCTAACGCTTCTCCGGCGACCTCGTGGCGACCGAAGACCAGGAAATCGTCGGTCTTTACCGTAACAGGCGTCTTTAGCTCGACAAACTCCGTCTCCGTTTCTTCGCATATTTCCATTAGGCCGCATTTTACGGCGTTACCGGACGACTTCCCTATGGCAGAGCTATCCCCTACAAAGGGAGTTGCACCTGCCTTCTTAACGAGGAGTATTACGGCCCTTAAAATAGCAGGGTGCGTCGTCACGGCATCTTCCGGCCTCTTGCTGGTAAGTATGTTAGGTTTAACGAGTATTCGCTCTCCGGGGCTTACGAAGCTCTCCATGCCACCGAGGAGCGTAACGGAATCCCTAACGCTTTCGTAGACCGCATCCGGGTCGTATGAGCGACATCTTTTTATAGAGACTTGAGGGTGCATGATATCTCAAGGAGGTGCGCAAAAGAGCGCCGTAGAGAAGCGGCTTTCACGCCCTGTAGTGTGTGTGAGTAAGAGGGGAAAGAAGACCCCCTCACGTCCCTCGCAGGGATTTAAAAACAGTATGCACGGGCTTTTTATAAAAAAATGCCCGCGGCAGCAAAAGATTACTTTGCCGCGCCGCCGGTACTGGTGGTATTGGCGGTGGAGGGAGAGAGTTTAGGGTATGGCAAAAGATCTGCGCTCTCCGATGCGGTCTTCTCCCGTGTCGGGACTTTTTTGGCAGCCCCGCCGCCTTTGGCGCCTGTCTTCTTCTTTGGAGCAGGGGTAGCCTTTTTAGGGCTCTTAGCTTCCGGCTTTTTTTCTTTACCCTTTAACTTCTTTAAAGCCGCCCCGGCCTTTTCGGCCTCGGGTGTGCCCTCGAATTTACTGACCACGCGTTTTAAGATGAGCTGTGCCTCTTTATTCGCACCGAGCCTGGCAAACGACAAACCCTGCTTCAGGAGCGACGGCGCAACCTTCTCGGAGGAGGGGTGGTATTTGATGATCTTGTTGAATTCGAGTATGGCCCTCTCCCAGTCGCCCTTGCCGTAGTACGACTCCGAGAGCCAGTACTGGGCGTCGTCTGCGAGGTCGTGCTCCGGAAACCTCTGTAGGAAGGTTTTAAGCGTCTCGGCCGCCTTGACGTACTCTCCGTTAGAGGCTTCCTCAAAACCCTTCATGTAGAGATCGCCCGGTTCCACTGCGGCAAGCCGCTTCTTACCTGAGCCGGGGGCGGAGATATCGTTAATGCGCTCCTCCAGAGCTATAATGTTTTTATCTACCGAGAGGTAACTCCGCTCTAGTGACTCGGTACGAAGGGCGATTTTGGCGATAAGCTCTCTAAGCTCCCCCTCTGAAAGTACGTTTGTCTTTCCGGCCTCGTCTGCCGAGCTTTTAAGAGCCGATATCTGTACATTCGTCTCGGCAACTCCTTCTTTCAATGCGTTTATATCGTCACGGAACTGCCCCCTTGAAAAGTCCGTCTCTTCCAGGGTGCCCCGGATGAAACCGAATTCCTCCCTGAACCTCTCTAGCTCGGCATTCGATTCGGCTATGGCGCTCTTTATCTCCGTCTCTATCGAAGAGAGCCCCTTCCTCGTGTTATCCATATCTTGTTGGACGCCAAGGGCTATCTTCTCCAGTTCCCTTACCTGGATATCGAGCTTTTCGCTCGTCGTCTTGACGTAATTCATGTCCCTCTCCATAGCCTCGCTTTGTCCCTGGATGCAGCCCCCCGTAAGGTAGAGCGGGGTCAGGAGGGCAGCCAGGAGCAAAGCTCGGGAGCCTTTAAAGATATTTTTCTTGGTGTCGAAATTTTTTTTAAACATGTCGGAACCTCTAGTAGATTATTATAAATTCGACCCGGCTGTTCCTTGCAGCGGCGTCGTCGGTATCACGTTTATCTATGGGGCTCTCAGCGCCATAACTAAGGAGCCTGACTCTGCTATCCTCCACACCCATGTCGGAGAGGAAGGTCTTTATGGACTCGCCCCTTCTATATCCGAGCGCAACGCTAAAATTTCTCGAACCGGCATCTCCAGTGTGCCCTACTATAAGTATATCGGCATCCGGCGACGCTTTTAACCAGGCTCCGTTCTTCTTTACGAGCTCGCTTGCGGCCTTATCGAGTGAATAATCCCTTACACCGAATTGCACCGTAAAGAGCGTACCGGTCGTTACTGCGCGCCGTGTGAGCTCCGGGTCCACTCCGGTAAGGCTTTTATAGACCCTGTTAACCTCGTCGAGGAGCCTCTCGTCCCTCTCTCCGGTTCTTCCGACCCGTTCCATTCCATCCGGTCTATCTTCCCCCAGGAATAGTTTCTTTATGCCCTTCATCCCGGTACTATTACTGTGAAAGAAGCCGCCTATCACAGAACCCGGGCCTTCTCTCCATGACGTAGATGTATCCTTTATAACGGCCACTTCAACCGGCGGCTGGGGAGGGAGTTCCAATCTTACTTCCACGACCTTTAAAGGCGTCTCGGAGATCTCGGCCATTCCCTCTTTAATCTCTTCATGAATAGTGGCGCAGCCGGCGAGTGCCAGGGCCGCAACCGTCATGAGAGCGAACTTCTTTTGCCTGCCTCTCTTCTTCATCTTACACAGACTGCTCGTAGATGGGAAATGCTTTTTTAATAATATGATGCAGCCCTATTTTCATTTAATCCAGATCTTTCTTTCACCGGGAAGTGATGTCTTGTTATTTGTAAGCATAAAAAACTCTCTCTCCCTACATGTGGGGAGACCATGAGGGGGCCTTTTCTTCGTCAAGGCCGGTAGGCACTCTCTTTAAGCCGGTTCCGTCGGGGCGGATCATATATAGAGTGGCCGTCTCAGAGCGCTTGCTGGAACTAAATACTATGTGCCTTGAGTCCGGTGACCAGGAGGGGTCTTCATTGTTCCCATCGAAGGTAAGCTGCTTTTGGTCCGTGCCGTCTCTTCGCATGATCCAGAGATTGAAGTTGCCGTTATCTACCCTCGTAAAGGCTATATGGTCGCCATTCGGGGACCATGCCGGAGTGGCGTTATATTTGCCGCTGTAGGTAAGTCTCTTCGGCTTTCCGCCCCTGGAGCGTATTATATATATATGCGGGTTGCCGGCAACGTCGGAGACGTAGGCGATATCTTTCCCCTCAGGCGACCAGGTGGGGGAGACGTCAATGCCGTGATTGTTCGTAAGTCTGGTAAAATTTCTCGTATTTATATTCAGCAGATAGAGTTCAGGGTTTTTATTGATGCTAAGCGTAAGAGCTATGGTCTTTCCGTCGGGAGCAAAACTGCCCCCGATATTTAGACCGGGCTTGTAGGCAATCTTGCGCTCCTTGCCGGTCGTAATCTCTCTCATATAAAGGCATGTGCAGTCGTCCTTGTAGGAGGTGTAAATGATATTTCTTCCGTCGGGGGACCAGACGGGAGAAATATTTATGGAGCCGTTATGGGTTATTTGCCTGACGTTTTTGCCGTCGTAGTCGCTCATGAAGATCTCTTTATTAGTGCTCCTTACGGCGGTAAAGAGGAGGCGGGTGGAGAATATGCCGCGAGTGCCCGTGAGCTCTTCCATTATTTCGTCGGCGAACTTGTGGGCGATAAGCCTCGGGTTTATGATTTTTCCTATGTAGCGGGTCCCGGTTATCTGCCTCTCCTTGATTGTGTCGTAGAGCCTCAGCTCGACGGTAATCTCTTCTCCTAAAACCTTTACCTTGCCTTTTATAAGGAGTTCGGCGCCGATGGAGCGCCAGCT
>JAJCZG010000002.1 GCA_029262475.1 Deltaproteobacteria bacterium | reverse complement strand
GAGCGCGCCGAGCGTCTTTGTGATTATGACGTAGCGCGAGAGGTTCTCGTCGAGTATCTTTAACGCCTCTTTATCGTCGGTCGAGAGGAAGAACTCCGCACTCTCCTTTAGGCCGTGCGTCTCTATCCCGAAGATCGTCGCTACCGACGGCCTCCGGGCGATATACTCTATCCACGCGCTATATTCCCACCGGGCCATGACGCCGTACTCGGGCCTCTTTGTGGGTTTCAGGTAATGGGATGTCTCGGGGGTGTTACCCCTTATCCACTTCATCGTCTCTTCTACGTCGCCCTTAACGAGCACCGGCCCAAGGCGCGGGAGCTTTGCGTACTCCGAGGCGGAGGGGAGGAGCGTCAGGGCAATGACCATCGCACCGGCGAAGAGACCGGTAACAGGACACATCTTCTTCTTAACGTAATTGCCGACGAGCACGCATATCACCCCGCCGCTTGCCGCCTCGAAGAGCGTAAAGACATTCTCGTAGCGACCGTTCTTTAGGGTAAGTATAAATAGCAATCCCCCTGCAAGGATAAAGAAGGATAGCCCTCCGCAGGACGGTCCAGCCTTGGCGCTATCTTCTGCGCCTGAGGCGTTTATATCACGCCCCGTCGCCAATCTTCTAAATGCCGGTGAGGAGGCGAGAATCAATATTAAGATAGGCGCGATTATTATGAGTATCGACGACGAAAGAATCGTCTCCAGTACGGAGCCGGAGGCATTAAAGAGCGGCTGGTACTCGGCGATGGTGCCTATCCATCCGCCCCCCCCGCCGCCTACTACGGCTGTACCGCTTATGATCCCGGCTAGATACGACGGGACCGCGAGATGGAGGAGTAGAATAAACGTCAGAAATATTATAACAGCCAGAGGAGCGGCCTTCGATGGCGTAAACCCCTTCTCGTAATGTAGATAAAAACCGACGTAAGGCGCGATAAGGGAGAAGACGGCTACGAGGGCAGAAAAGACGTGAAATGTGGATACTGTATTAAAGTCTATTCCGGCCCTTGTCCCCCATAGTCCGGTGGAGGTAACGAGGGCAATTACAATTGCCGCCGCCGCAAAGGTTACAATACCCAGGGTGAAATATCTCTTGTATAGAGAGTTTTGGCCTTTGAAGCCGTGGTAGAGGAGCGTAAGGAGTAAGTGAGCGCCTAGAATCGCCCACCACATTAGCGCTCCCCTCCAGAATAGGAGCGAGGCGGCGAGCGAGAGGCCGGTTAGAAGCCCTGAAAGAATCAGCTTCTTATCTAACGCGTAGCCGCCTGCGCCGCCGGTGCAGCCACTTTCGGCGGCTACGGTCTCCGCAGTGGAGCAGGCGCGGGTGTAGAGGTAGAATGTAAGGGCCGCAAAGACCGGTTCTATTAGTTCGTTATCGGGCCTACCGATGATAGTTGTGAAGATATGCGAGGGTAGAAGGGCGAGCACCAGCGCCGAGGCAAGCCCGGCAGTAGTGCCGAATATCTCCCGTACCCAGAGGAATAGAAATATTGCCGCGCACATCCCGACCGGCCCCGGCAGGGCCGCCACTACGGTCTCGATGCCAGCGCCGGTAAGGAGGGTTATTATCTTTACCAGTGCCGCTAAGGTGATATCCAGCAAAGGCGCCCATATCGCGCCCGTGCCCTCCGGGAAGCCAATGTAAAAGTCGTGTACAGGGGGATAGGGGAAGTCGCTTAGTATGAGGATTATCTTACGGAGGTGCTCGTAGTTATCTCCTTCAAGGAGGTAGACCCCCTCCGGCGTGATGAAATTTGCCCAGGGGATAAGCCTTATAAGGCTACCGATGATAAAGACCGCCAGCAGGAGAAAGACAGCCTTCTTTCCGTTCCCGGTCTTATGCTGATTGAACTTATCGTCCATTGCCTGAAAAAGTCCTTTACGAGGTGGCCCGTTTTATCCTGAGTAAGGATAACCGTATATAACCCCGGTCTTCGACGCCGGGTGTAGAGGCGTTGTGAAAGGAGTAAACCGAAGGCTCCATCCTGGTGAGATTAACAGAACTCCGGACTCAAGTCACTAATGAATTTATAACACGCCTCTTGATAAAGTAGCGCTTTAGTGGCATTATTTTCCTTAATAGGGCGGGCGGGGCACTTAGCTCGAAAGACTTGCGCCTCACTCTCTCCATCTGCTACGGATTGATAAGCGCCCTTTAAAAGGGTAAGATTTTACTACCCGTTGAGGGTCGCTTCAATCTCTTTTTTTAACCGTTATTAAAGTATTTGCTCCTGTGATTTCACGGGATTTTATTATGGTAATATTATAATAAGCAAGGGACGAATCACTACCCACCTGTCCCCGGAGACGTTTTATGAAAAAATTACTAGTAACCGCTCTCGCAGCTATCTTCTTCTCGGCTTTTCTTACGCCGCAGGCTAACGCCGGCTGGAACCCTTTTTCAAAGAAAGATAAGGCTCAAATAGAGATTGTCGAGGAGGAGGAGACGGCCGAGGCGCTTACGAGCTTCAGAGATAACTACACCGGGCTAAAGAAATTCTTCGATACGGCGTACGGCTACGCCGTCTTTCCTTCCGTAGGAAAGGGCGGTATATTCGTAGGCGCCGCAAGGGGAAGGGGGGATGTCTACGAAGAGGGCGTATTCGTCGGGAAAACCACCCTGACGCAGTTGACCGTAGGGCTTCAGCTTGGCGGCCAGGTCTTTCGCGAGATTATATTTTTTAAGAGGAAGCGCGTTATGACGGATTTTAAAGAAGGCCGTCTAACACTCGGGGCTCAGGTCTCCGCCGTGGCGCTTAGAAGTGGAGTATCGGCCGACGCCCGCTACAGCAAAGGGGTAGCCATATTTACGGAGGCAAAGGGAGGGCTTATGTACGAGGCCTCGGTCGGAGGTCAACGCTTTACCTTTGACCCGCTTGAGAAGTAAGAAGCAAGTGCCACGCGTAAGTGCCGGCTGGGTGAGTCTCTATACTTCGGGGCGCGCCAGCTACTCAGCAGGTGGCGGTGGTGGCGCGTCAATGTCGGAGTTGTGTGTTAAGGTGCTCTCATAGAAGATGAACTCCACCCTCCTGTTCGTCTCCCGGCCTTCCCGCGTCTTGTTTGAGACGAGCGGGCGTGTGTCGGCGTAGCCAACCGCGCCAAGTCTGCTTGAGTCTACCCTGCCGGATGCGAGTATATACTTTAACGCCTCGATGGCCCTCGCAGATGAGAGCTCCCAGTTGGAAGGGTAGCGCGGAGTGTTGATCGGTTTATTGTCGGTATGCCCCTCGATATTTATATTATACGGGAACTCCTCTATTACGTTTATTATGTCGTCAAGGAGCGGCCTTGATCCGTCCTTCAGAGTGCTTGAACCCGCGCCGTAGAGGAGTTTTCCTTTGATCTTCACAACGACCCCCTTGCCGGTTGCCTCTGCATCCACCATATCTCCCAAATCGTTCCATTCGATGGACTCCGCAATACGCTGGAGAATCTCCAGGTTTTGGTTCACGGCGGCCTGTGGGGTGTTCTTCTTCTCAACCTTATCGAACTTCATCTCCGTCGGCATCTCAATATTGGAGTCCTTTTGTACATACTGGTATTCTATTAGCGTGGAGCTTTTAGTGCTGAAAGGGCCATCCGTAGAGTCGGCGTACCCGAATGCGTCCTTGAGCGATCCGGCGGCGTCACGGAACTTTACGATATCCATCTGCGCAAAGCTTAGAAGCAGGACGAAGAAGGTAAGTAGAAGGCTCATCAGATCGGCGAATGTAGCAAGCCAACCAGCCTCTCCCCCTCCATCTTCTTCCGGTTCCTGTGGTACTGAATCATCCAATGTATCTGTCCTTTAGCTTTTTTCTATAAACTAGCGTTATACAGGCAGGGGAAGCTTCTTTCAGACCTTACTTCTCTGCGGCAGCCTTTTCCGCAGCCTCTTCTCTCTTCTTCGGGTCCAGGAAGGAGGCGAGGTTCTGCTCGATTATCCTGGGGTTGTCGCCGTTGGCTATGCCGAGTATGCCTGCCAGTATCAGCTCCAGGCGTTCGGCCTCCTCCACTGTCCTGTTCTCGAGTTTGGCGGCGATCGGGCCGGTTATCAGGAAGGCGATAACGGCGCCGTAGAAGGTGGTAAGGAGAGCAACCGCCATCGCGGGGCCGATCATTGACGGATCGTCGAGGTCCATGAGCATCTGTACTAGACCTATTAGTGTACCGACCATTCCCATGGCCGGGGCCGTGGCCGTCATGAATTTAAATATCTTTTGCCCCCGCTTATGGCGCTGCTTAAGGTACATGAGTTCGGTTCGGAGTATCGAGACGACGTCCTTTTCGCTTATGCCGTCAACGAGCAGGCGAATCCCCTTGCCGAGGAAAGGGTCCTCTATCACCTCTTTGTCGAGAAAGAGCATGCCCTCTTTTCTGGCGATATTGGCAAGCCTTATAATAACCTGTATGAGCTCTTCAGGGGGGCTGTAGCGGTTAAAAAATACGCCTATTCCAATCTTTATGGCGCCGATCACTACGGCGAGCCTCTGCATAATGAGAGTTGCAGCTATGGTGCCGCCCACGACGATTGTAAGGCCTGGAATATTGATGAAGGCATTGATGCTGCCTCCCATGACAATCGTTCCGACAATGAGGCCGAAACCCAGAACGATGCCAATTATGGTCGCTAGATCCATGAAATACGTCTCTTTCCTTAAGTATGATTAATCTCTTCTGTATAATATTATCGTGTTTTTATGTGAAAACTTTAGGGGTATCTTGGAGAAAAATGGGCCTTTCCATAGACATGCGCTGCTCCTTTTGCTTCGAGACGGGAGTATGAGGCGGTAGCGGTATTAACGATAAAAGACTTTAAAGACAGGCTATTATGAGGAAAAAGGGGCCAGAGTTCTCAATCTAAAGGCAGTTACTGCGCACGTTACGGCTTTCTTGCTAAAATAATTGTCGATTCTCCGCCGCCGCTATAAAGGTTTTTACGGGCTATTTCATTACGAGTGATTCTTATGCTACAGCCGTGGCGTATTGAGAAGATATCTTCTGCCGCTCTCTAAATAGCCATTCCATAATGGGAGCTCTCCGCCGGCCCTCTTAGTACGTCGCCAACTAATGGGTTTTTTGGAAGCTTCCCGGAGGGTCGAATGAGGAATTAGATGGATTTGGGGTAGAAGTTTTGCTTGACACGGTGTATGGAATGGGATAGTATGTTTATGACAACTGATGTAGCATCTTTGCTCAGAGCATACCACGGGAAACCGAGGGACGCAGAGTCGCGAGGCTAAAGTTATCTAATAACTATGCCTGTCGGGCCGCCAGAGACTTCCTTTGGGGGCCTTTTTTGTGCCCACCGTAAGGATGATGAGTAACTGGAATTAATAACGTAGTGGGGGCTTTCATTAGAGATGGAGATGACAGGAGACAGAATTAGGCTCAGGAAGAGCATGGACCAGGCGAAGGCAGGGGCTTACGGCGAGGCGATTGACCTCTATGAAACAAAGGAGTTTAATGAATCGGACCCGGAGGCCATAAGCTATTACGCCCTTTCCATCGCCACTGTGGATGGAAAAGTAAGAAAGGCCGCGAAGCTTTGCCATGATGCATGGAAGCTGGACCGCAACAACCCGGTAATTTATCATAACCTGGGTAAGATTTACATCCTTGCGGGTAGGAAGAAGGAAGCGCTTAAAGTACTTAAAAAAGGCCTTCAAAAGCCCGGAGGAAAGGATTCAGGTATAGCAACCCTGATAAATTCTCTGGGAAGACGGAGGCTCCCCATACTCTCCATGTTTCCGAGGGAGAGTCGCACGAATAAGTTTCTGGGGAGTCTTACGGCAAAATTTCATAAGGGCAATTCATGAGTCCGGTACTTTAGCGTTACGGAATCGGTCGTCTCTTTAGCGGCCATCACAATTCGAGAGGGGGAGGGATATAAGGAGAATGCTTTATGATAGTACTATTTCTGCTCTTTATGGGACTGAACACTCTAACTGCCGACTCTTCGGAGCCACTACTTGAAGGAGCTGTAAACCGACACGTTTACCTCAAGAGTAGTACCGGCGCAGATGGTTACGACATTAACAAGGACATCGTGGAATATGTGGGGATCAAGGAAGGCCCTGATGAAACAGGGGGCGGCTTCAAGTATTGCGCGACCTTCAAGAGAGGTAACGAATACTTCGACGTGGACCTTTTTATCGTCGAGAGGAACGGCACCTATAACGTCGTAAAGGAGTCCTTGCACAAAAGAAAAGATAGACTCGTCAGTAACAGTTTACGCGATGCGGATGCCACTCGGCAGGGCTTCGACCCGCAGCTTGCGGCATCGCTTGAGAAGAATAAAAGGATCGTGGCCGTTATCGCAGAGTAAGAAGTGACGAAGTGGTGTGTGTACGTGACGCCTGATGAATCTATATCCCTATCTCCGGCATCGTGTTGTACCCGGAGAGCTTCAACCAAATAGCAAACGAGGTATGTAAAAATATAATGGGTCTACTCATAAAACTTAAAGAGGCGCATATGGCTTCTCAATTTCCTGTCTTCACGGTCTTCTTTTGTACGTTCTTCAGATAATACGGGCCTCTTCTTTATGGGAGACGGCCTGATTGAAGGGGTTTTGATAATTAAGGTTTTAGAAAATTAGAAAGTAGTGAATGACGCAAAGGGCCTTTTTCTGCTTACCGACCCGTACGGTACTTTAAGACGTCTACTATAACGTCTTACTGTTTTACTATAGCGGGTCCGGGACGCACAGAGAAGGCGTCTTTTCATCATGTTTTTCGCATCTTAAGGGTGGCGCACAACATCTAGGTGCGAGTATGACTGTAGGTGTACAAAATGTGGTGTCGTTAGTCGGCCTGAAGGAATAATAATTTTATGTTAAGGCGTTTTTTTACTTGACAATAAAGGGGCGGTTGATTACTATAATTATAACATAGGATATAGTGACCACTCTATCTCTTTGCTCAGAGCAAACTCCGGGAAACCTGGGGACGCAGAGCCTTGAAGCTAAAGTTTTTTAACTATGCTTGTCGGGCCGCCAAAGAAAATCTTTGGCGGCCTTTTTTAATTTTTAATACCGTAAAGGCGCTTATCATATGAGATATAATTATAAAGGGGCCTCAATGCAACATGCTGCAAATAGCGCAACCCTGATGAAACAGGGCGATTATGAAGCTCTAAAAGAGAAGCTTGAGGGCGAGTTGCGGTGTGATATCGACCCGGGAGCGATGAGTAGTTACGCTCTGTGCGAGGCGGCCATTGAGAAGGATTTTGAATCTGCAAGAAAGCTCTGTTACCAGGCCCTGAAGCGCGACAGGGAGAACCCGGAGATTTACAATAATCTCGGTAAGATCTTTCTCCTCTCCGGCGAACGGGGGAGCGCCTTCAAGATACTAAGCAAGGGTTTGAAGGTCATGCCCGAAGACACGGAGATACTTAGAACCATATCTACCCTCGGGGTAAGGAGACCCCCGTCTATCGGGTTCCTTTCGAGAAAAAGCTCCATGAATAAGGTTCTCGGCCAGATAACCGCATACCTGAAGCAGGACGTAAAGTTTAAACCCGATACCACCGACCCTGAAACCGGAAATGCGCACTGAAGATTGATGCTTGTAAGGTTCCTTAAAAGGAAAAGATTAACCGGGAGATATATACAACTGTAAACGAATGTGGGCCGCCAAAGCGCTCCACACATATACCATAGACCTTTCAGTCCGGTCTGCTGGAGACAACCTCCGTCCTTGCGGACCGCCGGAGCATCTGCTCCACTCCTTCCTACGCCTCTCACCCCCTAACGGGGTGAGAGGCGCCTTTATTTATACCGTATTTAACTAATCAAGATAGAAGCGAGCGGCGGCCGGCATTAATAAAAAACCTTGTATTTACTGTTAAGGCTCTTCGATAGGGGTTTTTTATCTAACCCATTCCGACTGCGAATGCGGTGAGGCGTTCAGTTGCGCGTATGCCGCGCTCCACGCCCTTATCCACAAATACCATATTGCCCGCTTTAACCTCGGCCTCTTCCCCGCCGACTGTCATTACGCCCTTACCGCTAAGGAAGTAGAATACCCCGTTCCCCGA
>JAJCZG010000001.1 GCA_029262475.1 Deltaproteobacteria bacterium | reverse complement strand
CGTAGTAAGGATATTCCCATTCACCACGTCTCCACACATCGCACAGAAGCGCACAGGCGCGTCTGTACGTCTGTGGTTCATGTTCGGGCAGCGTTCTTGCATTTTAAACTTTTGCTCCTTTTTCCGGCTCGATGAAGATATTCCCTTCCTTCGGGAAGACGCCGTTGTTTTCTCTCAACACTCGCTCAATGGATTCCATGACCGCCTGGCGGTTGGCTTCGGTATCGCGGGGACGGATCTTCCATATAAAACTAGAACCGACCGCTTTGCGAATTATCTCCTCGAATTCTTCCCATGAGCAAGTGAGTATATTTTCCTTCAGTATGAAGTCCTATTTATTCCTTGTTTGTCAAAACTCAAAGAGGCAAAATCAATCCGACAAGTTATCGGTTCTCCGGATTTCTATTAAAATGTGAGGGTTGATCTTTTTCAACATAGAGCTTTCTCCCTGAGAACTGACTTACTCCCGCCCTCTCCATGTTATACTTTTTAACTAATTCGGGGTCAATGTAATGTTTCTTATTGTCTATAAGCATGTACACTTTTTTGGGAGCCTTTTCGACTTCTTCCTTCTCGTCATTCTTGTGTTTAGGCATATTTGGGTGGACCTCATGATTGCGGTATTTTCTTGACGTGTACTCAACCCGGTTTTCTCTTAATAATTAGAAGGGCTGCTCATGTGCTTTTATCGAACGCGGATTGCCGGAACTGCGCAAGGCGGCTCACAAACAATACATAATATTACAGGAATGGGTGTCCAACACGTTACTTTAACAATATAAGCGGCAAATTGATATCTTTATTACTCCTTCCAGCCCAGCAAAAAAAGAGGGCATGTATTACTATCTGAAATATTGAGGTCTGATGCATGACTTAAGAGTGCGGCTTTCAGGAAGGAGCAGAGTTTTTTATTAAGACCCTATAGATGAGTATTTGTAAAGGAAATTCGCACTTGATGTTGTAGGTAAACTTCGAATTGCTTCAAAGGTGTGTCTATAGGAAGATTCTGTTTGAGAGTGTGATTGTGAATGGGCTAAATTAATCCCGAATCAATCCCAAGAAAACAAAAAGGGCTACGACAAAAGCCGTAACCTCTTGATTTTTATGGTGGCTAGGGAAGGATTCGAACCCCAGACACGAGGATTTTCAGTCGCTCAGATAGGGGCAAGGCCACCTCCCATATATTAGTAAATAGTAGCAAATTCCAGGTAAAACGTTACTTTAAGGATGTAGCTGTTGCCAGATATTTGCAGTGGTTAATGAGTATTAAGTATACAGTTTTGAGGAACCCTAAAAGGGTGAAAATGTTAAATATAAATATAGGAGTAGATAGACTTGTAGGAGCAGGTCAAGGTCCACACATGCGGTGTAACTCGCTTCTTGCTCATAGTTTACCCTAGCTTACCCCCTCCCGTTTTAGATCCATAATTTTAACACAAAACATGGACCAGTTTGGGGGGGGCAAGCTTGTCACACCGGCTTAGCTTTATAGCAGGCAACCCGCTTTCACCTCACAGCTGGGAGCCTGGGCTGCCACTCCAGAATGGTAATATAGACAAGTCAGTCGATAAGTACTATACTAACCAACATTATGAAAATCATAAACACGGACAGCCTGAATATGACGGTAACGGCGAAGATACGCCCCTTCATCGAGGAGGTCTCGGGCAGCGAGCATGCGGGCAACCTCCACTCTTTTCATATCGTCGGCAGCGCCTTAACTCCCGACTTTGACGAAAAGAACTCACACATAAACTCGGTTATAGTACTAAATGATATGGACCTCGGCTTTGTCGAGTACCTTGCTCCGCTCGGGAAGAGATACAAGAAGAAGGGTGTCGCGGCCCCGCTTATCATGACGCCAGCCTATATCGAGAATTCGCTCGACGTCTTCCCTATCGAGTTTCATGATTTCAAACTCATTCACGAAACGGTCTTCGGTGAAGACCTCTTCTCAGGGATCGAGATCGACGCCAGCCACCTGAGATTCCAGTGTGAGCGCGAGATAAAGACGAAACTCATAAGTCTCCGCCAGGGCTATATCTCGTCGCTTGGCGATAAAAAACTCTTAAACGAGGGGCTTGCGGAGTCTATAATCGGCTATATCCCGCTCTTTCGGGCGATCATAACGCTTCTCGGCAGAGACGCGCCCGTCGGCAGATTGGATGTAATCAAATCCCTCGAAGAGAGTACCGGCATAAGGACGGGAATCTTTGAGAAGATGCTAAAGCTCAGGCGAAAGCAGATCAGTCTCTCCGGAACGGAGCTTACGAAATCCTTCGAAGAGTACTACGAGGCCACTGAGAGGATTGCCCGGATAATCGATGAGCTTACGGTATAAGATACCCACCCTTCTTCTAGTCGTTCTTTTTCTCTTTATAACGCTACCCGCGTGGGCGGCAACGCCGGAGCCTCCTGCAAAACCTGCCAACTACGTCGTCGATCTGGCCAGTATAATAGACCCGGCCTCAGAACGGGGGCTAAATAATTACCTGCGCGAGCTTGAAGAGAAGACGACGGCACAGCTTATCGTACTTACTATAAAGAGCCTCGACGGCGAAAGTATAGATGGTTTTTCGATTGAGACTGCCGAGCGGTGGCGGCTCGGTCAAAAGGATAAGGATAACGGCGTTCTCTTTACC